>JACQTM010000143.1 GCA_016210825.1 Hyphomicrobiales bacterium | reverse complement strand
GTGTAGAAGTTGTTGATCTCGTGATAGATTTGCGGCCGCACCGAGTGAGCGAGGGGCCCCGCATCCTCTACGAATTGATGCGCGCGTAGTGCGCGCACATCGGCGATGCGCTTGACCGGGCGCGAACGCGCATCCGCGGTGAATTCCTGATCGCGAAAAACCGTCAAACCTTCCTTGAGGCAGAGCTGAAACCAATCGCGACAGGTGATGCGATTGCCGGTCCAGTTATGGAAGTACTCGTGCGCGATGATCGCTTCGATCGCAGCAAAATCGCCATCAGTCGCGGTCTCCGGGCTCGCCAGCACATATCTGTCGTTGAAAATATTGAGCCCCTTATTCTCCATTGCACCCATGTTGAAGTCGGATACAGCGACGATCATGAAGATGTCGAGGTCGTATTCGCGTCCGAAGGTTTGTTCGTCCCAGCGCATTGCGCGTTTGAGTGACTCCATGGCGTAGTCGCAACGATCCTGCTTGCCGGGCTCGACATAGATTCGCAACGCCACTTCGCGCCCGGACATCGTAGTGAAGCGGTCTTCGACACTGGCGAGATTTCCACCGATCAAAGCGAAAAGATAAGATGGCTTTGGGAAAGGATCGCGCCATATGGCGTAGTGCCGGCCGCCGGCGAGTTCACCCCCTTCCAACAGATTTCCGTTGGCAAGCAGAACGGGTGCTTCGGCTTTGACCGCTTCGATCCGCGTTGTGTAGACCGCCATTACGTCGGGACGATCGGGAAAATAGGTAATGCGGCGAAAGCCCTCGGCCTCGCATTGGGTACAGTAGGTGCCGTTCGAGCGATAGAGGCCCATCAATTGTGTGTTCGCCGAGGGATCGATCTCGGTTTCGATTGTAAGCTGAAACGGCCGCTGCGGCGGCTGCGGGACGGTAAGATTGTCGCGCGTCGCCGAAAATGCGTCCGGGGACAGGGTAAGGCCGTCAATGCTTAACGAGACGAGCTTCAATCCGTCGCCGTCGAGAACGAGCGGCGCTGGAGCCGCGGCTTGCGGGTTGGGTCGCAATGTAAGCGTTGTGCGGACACGCGTCGCCGTGGAATGGAGCGAGACATCGAGATCGACGGTTTCCACCAGCCAGTCGGGCGGGCGATAATCCTGCAAGCGGACGGGGCGGGCCTGTTCGGTACGCATGCTGTTATGGTTTCCCTCGCTGTGCGCCGGCGCTGATCTATGGGGTTCACAGTACGAGAGTAAAGGGGCAACGCAGCCGTGTCTGTGATGCGTGTCATGCAACTCGAAAAGCTGCGCAGACCGCTTGTCATGCGTGAACGGCCGGTACCACGACCGCACAACGGCGAAATCCTTATCACCGTTGCGGCGTGCGGTGTCTGCCGCACGGATTTGCATGTGGTCGATGGGGATTTGCCGGAACCGAAATTGCCGGTCGTGCCGGGCCACGAAATCGTCGGGCGCGTCGCAGCGATTGGAGAGGGCGTGTCAGGCTTTGAGCTTGGCCAATGCGTTGGTGTGCCGTGGCTCGGATTTACCTGCGGCACCTGTCCGTACTGCCGCATGGGCAAGGAAAATCTTTGCGATGCGCCACTGTTTACGGGTTACACGCGCGACGGCGGCTATGCGACCCACGCGGTCGCGGATGCGCGCTATTGTTTTACGTTACCTAAAAATTTCGACGACGCGGCGATGGCGCCGTGGCTTTGCGCCGGCCTGATTGGTTGGCGCAGCTATCGCATTGCTGGCGGAGGCGAGACACTCGGCCTTTACGGCTTTGGCGCTGCCGCGCATATCCTAGCGCAGGTAGCGGCGTGGCAGGGCCGGCGCGTCTTTGCCTTTACGCGAGCCGGCGACACAGCGGCGCAAGACTTCGCACGTTCGCTTGGCGCGGTTTGGGCAGGCAACTCCGACGCAATACCACCCGAACCACTCGACGCGGCGATTTTATTTGCCCCTGTTGGCGCGCTTGTTCCGATAGCGTTACGCGCGGTGAGAAAAGGCGGCCGCGTGGTCTGCGGCGGCATCCACATGTCCGACATTCCTAGCTTTCCCTACCGTATCCTCTGGGAGGAACGCCAGGTGTTGTCAGTTGCAAATCTGACACGTACTGATGCGCATGAGTTCCTCGAACTCGCGCCAAAGGCGGGCGTGAAAACCGAAGTCACGCGTTTTTCGTTGGCTCAAGCCAATGAAGCTTTGTCCGATCTGCGCGAAGGGCGGCTGCAAGGTGCTGCGGTGCTGATTCCCTAAGATCGAGCTCCAGCCGGCTCGGCATGTCCGATCGCGCGTTTGATCGAAGGCCACCGGCTGCGAAGCGCCCGTTCGAGCCTGTCTACGTTTTCGTGCACATCACGTACGCTCTGCGCCGAATCGACGTGACAGTGAAAATTGACGATCTCACCATCATCGGTCTCGCGTACACGCACGTTGTGGATCTCGCGGATCATCCCGGTCTCACGAGCAAATTCGTCGAGTGCAACGTGCACGACCTTGATGCGGTCGGGGGGCGCATCGCGTCCGGCGGCGCGGTCAGCCTGCAGCGGTTCGATGTGAGTTTCCACTTCGACCTCGGGACCGAGTTCGTCGCCTACGGCCGCTTCGAGCTGGCTCGCGATGTCGTGGGCCTGGCCGAGCGCGAGTTTACCGTCCACTTCGAGGTCGAGCGAAACGGAAAGCCGTCCCCCAATGGCGTGGACCATAACGTGATGCACGGCAAGCCCAAGATTGCGCGCACTTACCATCACGCGCTCCAAGACAGTTTCACTGTCGAGCGCGCGCGGCTCCGTGGTTACGTTTAATTCGGCGCGCGGGATTTCCGCTGTGACAGCGCGGATGATGCCGTCCTTCAATGCCGTGACACGATCGAGCGGCAGGGTCCGGCTAATGGCGACGCTCAAATCGACAAATAGCTTATCGCCCGCAGGCCGTACGCGCACGCGTTCGATTGCCACGACGCCGCGGACGCGCTGGGCAATGCGCTTGATAATGTCGGCGACGCCCACGGGTGCGGTGTCGGTCAGGGTGTCGATGGTCCGCCGCCCGAGCCGCCAGCCAGCAAGACAAACAAACAGCGCCACCACGGTCGCCGCGAGAGCGTCCGCCCACGGCAGGCCAAACGCAACTCCTATGAGCCCGATCAACACGGCCATCGAGCTCCACATATCGGAGCCGAAATGCAACGCATCGGCTTCGAGCGCGTCGCTGACGGTTTCCTCCGCGGTTCGGTAAAGCGTGCGGGCGCGAAAGAAGTCGATGACGATCGAAGCGATGATCACAGCGAAAGCGGGAATCGTCGCGGTGACCAGATGGTCGCCCATGCCGAGCAGGCGCTGGCCGGCTTCCCAGATCACCACGCCGGAAAGAACAAAGAGCAGGACCGTCTCGGCCAACGCGGCGATGCTCTCGATCTTGCCGTGACCGTAATGATGCTCCGCATCAGCCGGTCTGCCGGAGACACGAACCGCCAAGTAGGTCATCACCGTCGCGGCGAGATCGATCAGCGAATGGGCCGCTTCCGAGTGGATCGCAAGCGAGCCGGTCAGTACGCCGACGACCGTCTTAGCGATCGTAAGTCCCGCCGAAGCCGCGATCGACCCGAGCGCGACCTTTTCCTTTACATTTTGCATCGGCTTAAGCCGCATGGTGCCTTGTCTTGAGTGTGTTTCTGCGCCATTTGAGCGGCCATGGACAAGACCACAACGACCCCCGTGGGCTCGAGCAAAGCCTTTTCCCGGCTTTTTTGCGTGGCGCCTATGATGGAGTGGACAGATCGTCATTGCCGGTATTTCCACCGGCTGCTGACGCGCCGCGCGTTATTATACACCGAGATGGTAACGACTGGCGCTATTATCCATGGTGAGCGCGCCCGGCTTCTCGCCTTCGATCCGGCCGAGCATCCCGCGGCGCTGCAGATTGGCGGCTGCGATCCACGGGTGCTTGCTGAATGCGCGCGCATAGTCGAAGATTTCGGCTATGACGAAATCAATCTCAATGTCGGGTGTCCATCGGACCGCGTGCAGGAGGGACAATTTGGTGCTTGCCTGATGGGTGAGCCGGAACACGTCGGTGAATGCGTTCACGCAATGAAGCGCGCCGTATCCATTCCGGTGACCGTAAAGTGCCGGATCGGTATCGACGATCAAGATCCCGAAGATGCGCTCGATAGTTTCACCCGTCACGTCAAGTCCGCGGGCATTGCGGCGCTCATCGTGCATGCGCGCAAGGCGTGGCTTCGCGGTCTCTCGCCGAGGGATAATCGCAATGTGCCGCCGCTCGACTACGATCGCGTCTATCGGCTCAAGGCGGCGCATCCCGACCTCGAAATCGTACTTAATGGCGGCATCGTTAGCATCGAAGATGTTAGCGCCCATCTTGCCCGCGTGGACGGTGTCATGATGGGCCGCGCGGCGTATCAGGAGCCGTGGCGCCTGCTAGCGGTCGATCCGGTTCTTTTCGGCGATACCGCGCCATTCGTTTCGCCGAGCCATGCCGTCACTGCTTTTATTTCGTATGTCGAACGGGAAATGTCGCGCGGCGTGAGGTTGCACGCCATGACCCGGCACATCCTTGGCATCTTCCACGCCGTTCGGGGTGCGCGCGCTTTTCGCCGGCATCTCGCCACCGCCGCGGTCAAGCCTGACGCCAACGCAAATGTCATAGCTGAGGCGCTTGCAATGGTGGTGGACACGCACGCGGATTTCACGCAAGTCGCAGCGGCGTAACCATTTTTTCCGTCTGGTCATCCTCGGAGAAACCATGATCCTCGGCGTTCCTGCCGGCGAGTTCGCCGTGCTCGCGGCAATGATCGTTCTCGGCGGCTTGGTTACCGGGCTCCTCGCCGGACTTTTCGGCGTTGGCGGGGGAGCGGTCATCGTCCCCGTGCTTTACGAAATTTTCCACGTCATGGGCGTCGCCGAGGATGTGCGCATCAAGCTCTGCGTCGGTACTTCGCTTGCCATCATTTTGCCGACGTCGATCCGCTCGTTTCGGGCGCATCAGGCGCGCGGCCGTTTGCCGGTTGAGATTTTACGCAACTGGATGCTGCCGGTATTCACCGGCGTCGCCGTCGGCGCGGTCGCGGCGGCTTTCGCGCCGGCCTATATTTTCAAACTTGCCTTCGCGATCATGGCGGCATTGCTGGCCGCCAAGTTTCTATTCGGACGCGAGGCATGGCGCCTTGGCGAAAAGCTGCCCGGCCGTGCTGCCATGGCGGGCTACGGCTTTGCGATCGGGCTTTATTCGTCGCTCATGGGGGTCGGCGGCGGCGCGCTCGCGACCATCGTGCTCACGCTCTATGGCGTGTCGATGCATATCGCGGTCGGCATCTCCGCCGGCATTGGCGTCATCATCGCGGCATCTGGGACCGCCGGGTATATCCTCGCGGGCCTGCCGTATCAGGCGGCATTGCCGCCGCTCTCGGCCGGCTTCGTGTCGCTGATCGGAGTTTTACTGATGGCGCCGATCAGCATGTTCGCGGCGCCGATCGGCGCGCGGCTGGCGCACGCCCTTGCGCGACGGCGGCTTGAAATCGCGTTCGGGATTTTTCTGCTCCTGGTGTCGCTGCGTTTTCTTGCGAGCCTTTTTATCTAGATCGCAATGCGGCTGATCATGAGATCCAGCAGACGTCAAATTCACTTCACTACAATAACCGGCACTTCTGCGAGCTGTACCACGTTACTCGCTACCGAGCCGAACGATAGGCCGGCTGTCCGTGCGAGCCAGCGGCGGATCACGCCGGCGCGCGGTTCACTGACAACGATCAGGTTGCAGCGTTCCTCGTTGGCGCACCTAATGATGGTCTGGACGGGCTCGCCGAGTTCAATACGGTCCTTGTGAGCAATGCCGCCTTGATCGAGGGTACGTCCGACGCTTGTGATAATCGGTTTGCCGAGATCATCCACGAGACGGTCGTGAATTTCGTCATGCTTGAACGAGCCCCTACTAGACGCCGGCTTGTAAGTAGAGCATTCGTCTGGCATCACGCTCACGCCTTTGATACTAAGTCCCTAGACTAAGTCCCTAGACGAAGCAGGATAGCCAAGCGAATGCCACTATTGAGCACCGATCTCGGATACGTATTCATTCGGTGGTTACAATCGCTTGAGGCTCCCTTTTTGTTTTTGCTGGCCCTTCCGTTCCTCGTTGCTTTTGCCGGGCTTATGTCTGAATACTTACGTGCAAAATTCAACGTTCGACGCCGCGGTATGAAACATCGTCAGCCGCGAGTCTGATCTTCAGTGCAGCTGGGACTGCAATCCACGCCGCTTTCGTCGCACGAGAAACGGGCCAACCGTGATGACAAGCAGTGGAATTGCGACGAGGAAATTCGCTAACGCAACGGCTAAGCGATCTATCAACCCAAGTTCCGCCACGCTGTAGCGGGTTACGCTGACAACGATGATCAAGCCAACCAATATTCCTGCCCACTCGATAAAATCGAGTGGGGTTTCAGAGGCCTTGCGCAAGAGGCGCTCGCGTTGATTACGTCCATGAGGACGCAATTCTGGATAGAGTATGTTCTCAATCTTTTCCCTGAGGCTTTCGATCATCGGCATAGCGTTATAGATACGACAAGATCAGATAAGCGGCGAGCATCACGGCGGTCCACAGCGCCATGCTGCCGGTCGGCCAGGTGCGCGCCAG
>JACQTM010000017.1 GCA_016210825.1 Hyphomicrobiales bacterium | reverse complement strand
TCTATGGCGCGCGCACGGCGCTGGAGGTGGGTTTCCTGTCGTCCCTGCTCGGGTCGGGCATCGGCGCGTCGATCGGGGTCGTGTCGGCCTATTTCGGCGGGCGTATCGATATGACGATCGAGCGCTTCATGGATATCTTGTTGTCATTTCCGATCATCGTACTGGCGCTTGCCGTCGTCGCTGCGCTCGGCAAATTCCCGGTTGGCGGCCTCGATCTCAACCTGATCATTGCGATTGCCATTCCGATGATCCCGAAGGTCGCGCGTGTCGTGCGCTCGGCGGCGTTGGCCATCCGCGGGCTGCCTTATGTCGATGCGGCGCGCGCAGCCGGCTATCGGCATACGCGCATCATCTTCCGTCATATCGCGCCGAATGTCGCCGCGCCTTTCCTGATCATGTTCACGGCGTTTATCGCGCAGGCAATCCTACTCGAAGCATCGCTCTCCTTCCTTGGTCTCGGCGTCACCGAGCCGACGCCAGCGTGGGGCCTGATGCTGTCGGGCACATCGCAAGAGTTCTATAGTCAGGCGCCTTGGATGATCATTTTTCCCGGGGTCGCCATCAGCCTCGCGGTCTTCGCGTTCAATCTATTCGGCGATTCATTGCGCGACTTCCTCGATCCCCGCTTCAAGGTGTAGGACTGGCGCCACATCAAGGTTCGCCGCTGCCTCCACAGCCGGCCCGATGGAGCGCCGCCGATGCCAGGTCCCCTCTCCGGCCTTCGCGTTCTTGAACTCGCCCGCGTCCTTGCCGGACCTTGGGCGGGTCAAATCCTCGCCGACCTCGGTGCCGAGGTGATCAAGGTCGAGCGGCCGGGATCGGGCGACGACACCCGCGGCTGGGGCCCGCCCTTCGTCGAGGATAAGGACGGAAATAGTCTCGGCGCCGCTTATTATCACGCCTGCAATCGTGGCAAGCGATCCATCGCGCTCGACCTCGAGGACGAAAAGGGCAAGCGCGTCGTTCATATGCTGGCGAAGCGCTCCGACATTCTGGTCGAAAATTTCAAGGTCGGCGGACTTGCGAAATTCGGCCTCGATTACGCAAGTCTCGCCAAGGAAAATCCGCGCCTGATCTATTGCTCGATCACCGGCTTCGGCCAGGATGGCCCTTATGCACACCGCGCCGGCTACGACCTGATGATTCAGGGTATGGGTGGAATCATGAGCATCACCGGTGAAGCTGGCGGCGCTCCGATGCGCATCGGAGTCGCTTATGCCGACGTCTTCACAGGTGTCTATTCGGCCGTGGCGATCCTTGCCGCACTCGCAGAACGGGAGAAGACGGGACGCGGTGCGCATCTCGACATGGCACTACTCGACACACAGGTGAGCGTGCTCGCAAACCAATCGCTTTTCTATCTTGTCTCCGGCCAAGTCCCTCCGCGGCTCGGCAACGCGCATGCGACCGTCGTGCCATACCAGGTTTTCCCGGTCGCCGACGGGCACCTAATCATCGCCTGCGGGAATGACGCGCAATTCGTCCGGCTCTGCGCAGTGCTCGGCGAGCCCGCGCTGGCGCAAAATCCCGACTACAAGACCAACGCGGGCCGTGTGGTGCATCGCGATGCGCTTATTCCACGAATGATTCGATTGACCGTAAAATTTACCCGCGACGATTTACTGAAAAAGCTCGAAGCAGTGGGTGTGCCGGCGGGTCCGATCAATACACTTGCCGATGTTTTTACCGACCCCCAAGTGCTCGCCCGCGAGATGCGGATCGACCGGCCGAGCGCAGCGGCAAAGGGCGGGAAAATTCCGGGCGTGCGCGCGCCGATCACCATCAATGGCCGGCACATGGCCTCGGATCGCCCCTCACCCGAACTCGGTGAACATTCGCAAGAGATTTTACGCGAAATCGGAGAAGCGTGATGCCCTCCACCATTCTCGATTCAGCGATCTTCCGCGACATCTTTACCACCGAGGCGATGCGTAACGTCTTTTCCGACGGCAACCGCATCCAGAAATACCTCGATATCGAGGCGGCGCTGGCGCGCGTACAAGCCCGGCTCGGCATCATTCCGCAAGCGGCTGCCGATGAAATCAGCCGGCATTGCAGCGTTGACAAATTCGACATCGCCAAGCTCAAAGCGCAGACCGAACGCATCGGCTATCCGGTTTTGCCGGTCGTGCAGCAGATCGTCGCCCTGTGCCGCGAGGGCTTAGGCGAATGGTGTCACTGGGGCGCCACCACCCAAGACATCACCGACACCGCAACAGTCCTGCAAATTCGCGATGCGCTCGTAATCATCGAGCAAGACCTTGCGGCGATATGCGCGTCGCTCGCCGAGCTCGCACGGCGCCACCGCGACACGCCGATGGCCGGACGCAGCAATCTGCAGCAGGCGACCCCGATCACCTTTGGCTACAAGATGGCGGTGCTGCTTGCAGCCTTCGTGCGCCACCGCGAGCGCCTTGCGCAATTGCGGCCGCGCGTCCTTGTCGGCGAGTTCGGCGGCGCCAGCGGCAATCTCGCGTCCCTCGGCAAGGACGGCCTCAAAGTACAGGCGGCACTCATGACCGAACTCGGTCTCGGCCAGCCCGAAATTGCCTGGCATACGGCCCGCGATCGCATCGCCGAGGCCGGCTGCTTCCTCGGCCTCATCACCGGCACGCTCGGCAAGCTTGCGACCGACGTGAAGCTGATGATGCAAACCGAAGTGGAAGAGGTTTTCGAGCCGTTCCACGAAGGCCGCGGCTCGTCAAGCACTATGCCGCAGAAGCGTAACCCCATTTCGTCGGTCTATATCACCGCGCAGGTCGCCGTCGTTCGTCAACTCGTGGCGGCGCTGCTCGAAGCCATGATCGAGGACCATGAACGCTCCACCGGGCCATGGGAGATCGAATGGATCGTGGTGCCGGAAATTTTCATGCTTTCGGCCGGCGCGCTCGCGCAAGCGAAGTTCCTGATCGGCGGGTTACAGGTCGATGAAAAACGGATGCGCGCCAACCTCGACATCACACATGGGCTGATCGTCTCGGAAGCGGTGATGATGGGGCTTGGGCCGCATCTCGGCCGTCAGCGCGCACACGATCTCGTCTACGACGTCTGCCGCAAGGTGATCGCAAGCGGCAGACCGCTCGCCGAGCTGCTGGCGGAGGAAAAAGAGATTTCCCGCCATCTCGACCGCGCGGCGCTTGCCAAACTGTGCGATCCGGCGAATTACCTTGGGCTGTCGGGTGAAATGGTTGATCGGGTGCTGGCGCTGCACGCGCGGATGCCTTGATCTATTCGCGAAACAAGAGATCGCGCGTCAGATCGTCGAGATGCTTGACCGCCGTTAGCGCGGAATGCAAGCGGTCGCGGTCGCGTCTCGATAGCCGCTTGACCAGCACCGTGTTGGTCGCAGGTTTTCCGTGTTCGAGATCGTGGAGCTGCTGGCCGAGCGTGAGGTCGAGAAATGTTGCCTGGGCATCGCTAAGCGCGTCGAGGTCGCTCTTTCCACCAATGCCGAGCGACGCAATGCCGGCGATTCGCGCGGGTGTCGAACGCTCGACGACATGATGGCGAATCGCCAATACACGCGCCATGCTGACAATGCCGAACAGGCCCGCTTTTTTTAAATTGATGCGGCCCTGATCGGTCTTAAAGCCGCCGAGCATATTGAGGCTTGGTTCCGTCGCCCCGGCAGACTCTGCGAGCAGCTTGGCGAAGCCTGCCTGCCCTTGCGCCTGATCGAAGCTATCGCGCCACAGCGATTCCGCCAGCGCACCGTCGCCGTGTACGCCGCGCAGATCGAAGAAGATATCGACCGACAGCAAGTCTTCGGGGCGCGACCGGCGGATCCAGTCGGCGACGCGCTCGCGCCACGTTGCGAACGATCCACGCCATTGTGCGTTCTTCGCCATGACGCCGCCCTTGCAATAAGGCACACCGACTTCATCAAGGATGTCGGCGATATGGCTGGCGAGCGCGCCGAACCAAAGGTCGTTCACCCCGTCCGGCTCACCCTCGGCGAAAACCAATGCGTTGTCCTGATCCATGGCAAGCAGGCTTTCACCGCGGCCCGCCGAGCCGAGAACCGCGAAAGCGTAGGGACAAGGCGGTGCACCGCGGCCGGCTTCACGCATCCGCCACTCGGCAAGGATGGCGGCGCGCCGGCTCAACGAGCCCAATCGGCGCGAGATCACCGCAGCGACGTCGCGCGCCGATACCCCTTCGGCCAAAAGCAATGCGGCGACCTGCGGCAGCTTCGCCCATGCAACACCAAGGCCATGGACATCATCGGCCTCGTCGATCTCGTCGCCAAGGGAAATGGCCTCGCCCGCGCGCAGCCGCAGAAGATCGCGCGCCGACAGGGCGCCAATGACGTGGCCGGAATCATTGACAACGCCGAGATGGCGAATCTTCATGCGGCTCATTCGTCCAATGGCGAGATAGACGAACGCGTCGGCGGGAACCGCGACAAGCGGATAACTCATGATCCGATCGACGGAGAGATCGAGGGTCTTCGATCCATGTTCCGTTAGCGCACGCAGCACATCGCGTTCAGTGACGATGCCGGTCTGTGCCGCGCCCGGTACGGTTGCACTTCCGTCCCCCGCGGGCCGTATAAAAAGCGATGAAATCTTTTTGCCGATCATGAGCGTCAATGCCTGACGCAGTGGAATATCGCCGCCAATGAATTCCGCGGGCGTCCGCATGACGTCGCGAATGCGATGGCGGTAGGGATAGCTATCGATGCGTTTGAGGGTGCGCTCGGCGTCAATCTGGCTAGGCGGCACGACCGCGTCCACCCATCCGGCGCGATGCTGTTCGTCGAGCACATCGGTCAATGCCCGGCAGGCGTGCATCGCCTCGGCGAGAGTGCGGATGCCGCCCTCGCGCAACTTGGGCACCAATG
The DNA here is from genome assembly GCA_016210825.1 of Hyphomicrobiales bacterium. GTDB lineage: Bacteria > Pseudomonadota > Alphaproteobacteria > Rhizobiales > Xanthobacteraceae > JACQTM01. The sequence continues at coordinate 2,954 of JACQTM010000017.1, read as the reverse complement.
CTTGAAAGATGTGGGCCGTGGTCATCGCATCGCCCAACGCAGAGTGGCGATCGATCGCCTCGACATTCAACCACGCCGCCAGTTTCTCCAGCGCGTAACCGGCGAGATCGGGCTCCGATACTTCTGCGAGTAGTCGAGTGTCGAGGGTGCGCGGGCGGGTCCAGGCAATACCGGCGAGTTCACATTCGCGCTTGAGCACCGCAAGATCAAAGCCAACCGTATGGCCGATCACCACGTCATTACCGATGAAATCAAGAAAATCACGCCATATCTCGGAAAATGACGGCGCCGCCGCAACTTTTGCATCGTCAATGCCGTGGACTTCCGTCGACGCTGCGGGGATGGGCTCAGGCGGCCGCACCAAGCGATGAAATGGCACACCGGCCGCGACGCGGCCGCGATTGAGGCGGACCGCCGCGATCTCGATAACGCGCGCGCGGCGCGGATCGAGGCTTGTCGTTTCCGTATCGATCGCCACGGCGTCGAGCGCAATGAGCGGCGTTACGTTGTTCAGTACGGCCATCAGGGCCCCCGCGGCAGCGCAAGTGCCAGTGCGTCAGCCAGTTCGCAGCCTTTCCGCCATTTCGGCCGCATCCATGCGCTTGACCAATTCGTCGCGGATATTAGTCAAGGTGAGGCGAAGATAACTGCGGGTCGTCGGGACATCCTCGGTCAACAATGCTTTCTCAAACGGCATCATATTAAAATACCGCTCGGCGTAAGGCTCTGGAATGTCGGTGACGAGCTTGGGTGGATGAGTGCCGATCTGATCGAGCTAGCGGACGAGTTCGATGCGCGCCTCTTGCCAAGCGTCGGCACCGATCGGTGCGGGAGTGTCATAACGATCAAAAACATCGATAACGAGCGCGCTAAGCGGATCGAGAATTGCGCGCCGCTCTTCTCCTGCGTGCGGCCGCAGCACGCCATCGACCATTTCGCCGATCATCGCAAGGCCGAGCGGATAGGCGCTCCAGCGGGATTGCTCGACGGCTTGCATGAAGTCCGGCCTAACCAGCAGGCTCTTGCTGTAGGGGCCCGAGCGGGCGTGAGTGTAATCGTAGATGTATCGCTGGATGAGATAGGCGGATTGCTCGTCAATAAAGTTGGCGAGTTCGTCGACCTCGCGGATCGATGGCCGACGCCGGAAGAAACCCAAAAAAACCATGCGTCCTGCTATCTCGTTCGCGAGCCTTGAACCGGTTATGTGCAACGTTCTTTCGCAACTGCGAAAGATTTTTTCACCACGACACTCCCTACGAAAAGACTAGACGTCAGAGAAGCGAATTAGCCGTCATTTGGCCGAAAGTCTTATAAGGCCCCCTCCTACGGCGATGGTACTTTTTTTCATCGTCTCTTGACCTGGCGCAAAGACCGGGCGGGAGCAGCGGCAAGGGGGGAGCCGCATCAGCCGAACTTCGGCGCCCCCGCATGTTCACATCGGTCCCGCGGTTGCGGGTCCGGTTTATTTCAGGGAGGGCAACCGACCATGGCTCCGTCCGACTCTCAAGCCAATCGAGAGACGCACTGGAAGAGAACCACGAACCTGATGCTCGTGCATCTCGGGATCTGGGTCTTCTTCGGCTACATCATTCATATGTTCGTCTATCCGCTCAATAAGATCATCATTCCGGTTCTCGGCTTTCCGCTCGGCTTCTACATGGCCGGACAAGGTTCGCTGATCGTGTTCGTGGTCATGCTGTTCGTGTTCGCGAAGCAGCAGGACAAGATCGACCGCGATCACGGCTACGCCGAAGACGACTGAGGGAGGCAACAACATGGCTACTCAAGCAGCCGGAAAGTCCGATTTTATCAAGCAACTCGGACGAATGTACGGCACCTACACTGGCAGCTTCATCGCGTTCATTATTTTAGTCGCGATTTTGGAGCAGCTCGGCACGCCGAACAGAATTCTCGGCTATCTGTTCGTCGGCTTCACAATCGCGGTCTACGCCATCATCGGCGTGATGACGCGAACGGCGCAGGTTTCTGAATATTACGTCGCGGGGCGGCGCGTGCCGGCTTTCTACAATGGCATGGCGACCGGCGCCGACTGGATGTCGGCGGCCTCCTTCGTCGGCATGGCCGGATCGCTGTTCCTGCAAGGCTATGACGGCATTTCCTGGGTGCTGGGTTGGACCGGCGGCTTCGTTCTGGTGTCGATCCTGATCGGCCCGTACCTGCGCAAGTTTGGCGCCTATACCGTGCCGGACTTCCTGTCGTTCCGGTTTGGCGGCAACTTCGCCCGCTTCCTTGGCGTGATCGTGCTGGTGTGCTGCTCCTTCACCTATGTGACGGCGCAGGTCTATGGCACCGGCATCATCGCCTCGCGCTTCCTTGGCATGCCGTTCGAAGTAGCGGTGTTCGCGGGTCTTGGCGGCATTCTGCTCTGCTCGATGCTGGGCGGCATGCGCGCGGTGACCTGGACACAGATCGCGCAATACATCGTGCTGATCATCGCGTACCTCACGCCGATCGTGATCCTGTCCACCAAGAAGTATGGATTTCCGATCCCTGAGCTTACCTACGGGCTGGCGGTCCAGGACATCACGGCACGCGAAGCTCAAATGCTGAAGGACGGGCTTGCGACGTTGTGCACGGCCGCGAGTTGTCCGGCGGGAGCGCTCAAGCATCACATCGAGCCGTTCACCACCTGGAGCCCTTTGAACTACTTCGGCATCATCTTCTGCATGATGGTGGGCACCGCTTCGCTGCCGCACATCCTGATGCGCTACTTTACCACGCCGTCGGTGCGTGAGGCCCGCCAGTCGGTGGCTTGGTCGCTGTTCTTCATTTTCCTGCTCTACTTCTCGGCGCCGGCCTACGCGGCGTTCTCGAAGCTGGAGGTCTACACCAACATCATCGGCAGAGACGTCGCTAACCTCCGGCCCTGGCTGTTTACGTGGGGAGAACTCGGCCTGATCCAGATTTGCGGCAAGAATGCCGTGAACCTGGAT
>JACQTM010000152.1 GCA_016210825.1 Hyphomicrobiales bacterium | reverse complement strand
TGTTGCGCACCCGCGGCTCCTCGCCCGGCTGCGGCAACGGCATGTCTGTCGGCAAGAGATAATTGCCGCCGGAAATCGCAACGCCATGACCGGCATAGAACACAACGGCCATATCGCCAGGCTGGATCTTCTGCGTGAAGGTAAAGAGGCGATCCACCATGCCGCGGCGGTCGAGATTCTCTCCGCGGATCACGGAAAAGCCGATCTTCTCCAGGGCGTTGCCGATGGCGCGGGCGTCATTGACCGCCTTGGACAGCTGCTTGTCCGCCGGCAGGTTAGGATAGCGGTCGTTGCCGATGACGAGTGCGACGCGGTTTTGCGCGGATGCGGAAACCGGGGCCATGACGCCGCATGCGATTGCGGCTGCGATGAGCCCGGAAACCATGATTGGAAAGCGCGGCATGTCATCCCCCTGAAAGCGCGAACCCTCGGCAATCATAATCCGCCGTGTGCTGGTCACAATGGCCGGATCGCGGATTCATGGCATTAGGCGTCGCGGCGTACGATCCGGTTGCCGGCGCGCTATTGACCGATGGTTGCGCGCCATTGAAACGGGCCGCGCGCCCATGCACAGCCGTAAGTGCCGCGGACAGTGCGGCCATCATCCGTCAGCGTTCCTTCATAACTGCAGCGTCCCTTGCTCTGCTGTCGCTGAATGCTCACGCGATTACCGGCAATCTTGATATCCAGCACGGCCGTCTCGCGTGCGCCGTTCGGATGCTGCCAAGCTGCATCGAAAACGCTGCTCCGGCTCCGCCGCGTCCATAGACCGCGCCAGCCTCCGATCTCCTCTTCATTCCACACGCGACCGAGCCGGTCGATTTCAATCGGAGTAGTTGGAGGCGCCGCCGCAACCTGCGTCTCCGGCGTTGGTCCCGGTGCGGGTGTCGGTAGAGATGGCGGCTGTGCGGTTGGCGGGGTCGCGGCGACGCGCGATGGCGCCGCATGCAAATAGATTTCCTCCTGCGAGAGCGAGCCGTAGACGAATGGCTGCTGCTCGCGCCGCGTCGTGGTCATCACGTCGTCACGCACGCGGCGGAACAGGAAGTTGACCTCCAGCCCCGGCGTCTCGATGTGCTTGAGCAGCGCGGTGGTGAAGGGACTGTTGCGGCCTTGGCCGTCGGCCGCCGTGGTGCCGTCTTTAGCGGCATAGGCGACAAGCACATTGCCCGAAACGCTTGCCTGCGCGAGGCCGCGGCTTACGGCGCGGGTGCGGATCGTGCGCTGCATCTTGGCGGCGAACGGATTGTCGCGGCAGGCGTCGAGGATCACGAGCCCGAGCTTTGCGGCGCAATCGACGGTCGACAGCACGCCTTTCAGCGCGATCGCCTCGTGCTCGGCGTCCCGATCGGTCTTGAGCTCGGCATCGATCGGGATCAGCCAATTCTCTCCGCCGACCTCCATCCCGTGCCCGGCGTAGAAGACGATCGCAATTTCGGCGCGGTGCGCCTTGCGGTCGAAATCGAGCAGGGCGCGGCGCATCGCGTCATAGCCGGCGTCGGTGACGCGCTGGACGTTAAAACCGAGACGCCCGAGCGAGGAGGCAACATCGCCCGCGTCGTTCGGCGGATTCGGCAAGGTCGGCACGCTGCGGTAAGCGCCGTTGCCGATCACCAGCGCGATACGATTTTCTGCGCTGGTCGTAACCGGGAGCATGACGCCGCATGTGATCGCGACTGCGACCAATCCGGATACCATGAATGGAATGCGCGGCATGTCGTCCCCGGGACAGCGCGGACCGTCGGTAATCATAGTCCGCCGCCTCTTGATCGCAATGGTCGGAAGCGGCTCCGAGCAGCTTTTTCAATAATAATCGATTACGCCGCAAGCGCGGGTAGCGACGTGAGATCGGGCAGGACTATTTCGGGACGCTGATCGAAATACTCGTCCGGCATCTTGCCGCGGTTGACCCAGACACCACGGAAACCACAGGCGATTGCGCCCATCACATCCCAGCGATTGGAGGAGACGAAGACCACGTCGCCGGGCTTGTTCCCAAACGTCTGTGTGACCATCGCATAGACTTCCTTGCGCGGTTTATAAATACGAATGGCGTCGACCGAGAGCACTTTGTCGAGCAGTGTTGTCATCTGCGAGCCTTCCACGGCGCCTTGAAGCATCTTCGGCGAGCCGTTGGAGAGGATTGCCGTTCGTTCACCGCGCTTTTTCAAGTCTTGCAGCGCTACGCGCGCATCGGGAAACGCATCGAGCGCGAAATAGGCTTCGAGCAATTTTGATTTAATCGCCTTATCGACGGACGGTACGCGGGCAAGCGAATAGTCGAGGGCGCGCTCGGTCAGGGTCCAGAAGTCCACGTATTGTCCAGACAGCGTCAGCGTCCAGGTATATTCGAGCTGTTTAGTGCGCCAGATGTCCGACAAACGGTCGGCGTCAGATCCGCACGCCGCGCGGTGGCGAGCGATCGCCGCGTGGACGTCGAACAAGGTGCCGTATGCGTCGAATACGAATGCGCGCGCTGTCATGTCATGCCCCATGTCTGGACTGCGAAGCGGGAACGGCTGCGAAGGTCTAGTTCACCCGCCTTGGCGGCGGAATAGTGAGCAGGCTCGGGATCGACCGTCCACGGATATCGTAAACCCGCGCGAACATCACGCCTTCACGCTCGATTTCAACCAGGACCGGCGCTCTAATACGTACGCAATAAAAGGTGCCGAGCGCCATGACGAAATCCGCCTCCTTGGGATCCCAGGAGATATCGAAGTCAGGCCCGAGTTCGTTCCTGGCCGGCGGATGCGGTCCACAAACCGCGATGCGCCAGTTTCGTCCTGTCGGTGGTTTCTCTTTGCGTTCCTCAAGCCGCGCGAGCAGCTGCGGGGCGGCTTGTTTAAAGGCGAGCCCCCAATAGTCGAGCATGAAACGCCCAAAAGCGCCGGGGACGCCGCCTGCAATCACATTGAAGTGCACATATTGATATGGGTGCAACCGCACCATTTCACGCAGCGGCAAGAACACGCCGGCGATGATAACGAGCACGCCGACTGCCGCGCCTTGCCACGAAAACTGGCGTAGCCGTTCGAGCAGCAATGCGCCAGCAAGTCCGCCGAGCGCGGCCAATGGCGGAATCACGAAAATGAAATGGCGAATGCCGTTATACATGGCCGGCCGGGTTACGATAGCGACGACCACGGGCAACGTCGCCGCGGCAGCGATGAGGAGAAGAGTCGCGCGATGACGAATTGGGATGTTCTCGCGCGTGCCCGCGTACAACGCATAGATGACGCCACCAACGCCGAGCGCCAGTAGGATTTCTGGTAATTTCAGCGCCAACAAGAGCGGTACGTAGGTTCGCGGCATATCCGGAACGAGAACAAGCGATCCCTCGAACAATTCGCGCCACGGTCTTTCGAAGAAATGCGAAAAATATTCGCCGGCGCGGAATAGATTGAGCGGATCGATCACCGACCATGGCCAGAGCAACGCCATCACCAAAACGGCGATGACGATGCCGGGTAGGAGCGCGAGCGTGAAGCTGCCGAACTCGGTCGATGCACGCTGTAGACCGCCATGGCGGATGGTATGGACGAGAAGCAGGGCGATGGGTGGGATCACGTAGAGCGCGGCGAAGCCGCCGAGAATTCGCGAACCGATGGCAAGACCCAATCCCAGCCCAAATACGGCGACCGTTGCGATCTTCGGCCTTGGATATTCTTCGAAGGCACGGACCAGGCTAAGCAGAAGAATGGCCATTGCCGCGGCGAATGGCGCGTCTTTCGGATTCATGAACATATGTCCGTAATAAAGCGGACACGCCGCGAGCAGGACCAATGCAAGAAGACCGGCGAGCGGGCCGCCGAGGTATCGTCCAAGCCGCCACGTGGCAAGCAGTCCAATGACGCCAACGATCGCACCGGCCAGCCGCCGGGTTTCGAATAGGCTGAAGGGGAGAATCTTAGCCAAAAGAGCGGCGCCCATGTCGAAGCCGCCGCCATACATAAAGAGGTTGACGAAGGAGAATGCACGAGTGTCGGTAAAACCCGACGCATAGAAATCAAGCAGCAATTGGCCGTACTGCGAGTGGGTGTAATCGTCCCAACCCAGGCCGTAGTCACGAAATGTCAAAGCCGCCGCAACAGCAACGACAAAAAGCGCGGCGACGGCGAAACCGTCGAACGCGCGCTGCAAGTCCGATCCCTGTGAGGGATGTTTCGATGCCAGCCTGGCGCGGTGACTACTTGGATGCCGCCTGGAATGTCTCGGCGACATAGTCCCAATTAACCAGGTGATCGACGAATGCCTTGAGATAATCAGGGCGGCGGTTGCGATAATCGATGTAATAGGAATGCTCCCATACATCGCAGCCCAAAATCGGCTTGGCGCCCTGGACAAGCGGATTTTCGCCATTCGGCGTCTTCATGACGACGATCTTGCCGTCTTTGACTGCGAGCCAGCACCACCCAGAGCCGAATTGAGTGACGCCCGCCTGAATGAAGTCCTCCTTCATTTTTGCAACCGAGCCGAGATCGGCGACGATCTTTTTCTCCAACGCGGCTGGGATTTTGTCACCGCCGCCTCCGGGCTTCATCCACTTCCAGAAATGGACGTGATTGAAGTGCTGTCCGGCGTTATTGAAGAGCCCGGGATTCTTGCCGAACGATCCTTTGACGACGTCTTCAAGCGGCTTGCTCTCCCACTCGGAGCCCTTGAGCAGGTTGTTGCCGTTGGTCACGTAAGCTTGATGATGCTTGTCGTGGTGATATTCGAGCGTCTCGCGCGACATATACGGTGACAGCGCGTCATATGCGTAAGGAAGATCGGGAAGCGTGAAAGACATAGCATAACTCCCATGAATTACTATGGAATGCTGGGGTGTCGACAATGGTTCCAAGGGCCGGACGGCCCACTTAATTATGTCGTGACGCGACCCCGAGCAATGCGCGAATACGATGGGAGTGCAATAACACGCCGTGCGAACGTCGCGCCACTATCCGATTACCGTAGGCACATCATGCGTTAGGACGTGGCCGTTAAGCAATTCACGCAGGCAATTCGTTCGTTTGTCATGATTCGACTTGCGGGATTTATCTAAGAGCTTCAAGATTGTCATTGCGTGAAATGCGGTGAGTTGAGAGGCGTTGGTCGATGACAGCTGGTTTGTTTGTGTTGGGTATGCTGATCACCGCGGTCGGCGTTGCCATGGTTGGATTCGGCATTCCAATCAACGAGTTCAGTCTCGGCAATACGTTGATTATCGCGGGCACGGTCGCCGTCGTTGGTGGCTTGTTGCTTGTCGGCCTTGCTGCAGCGGTCCGTCAATTGAGCCGTCTGATCGAAGCCCAGGCTGCCAAACCTGCCCCTCGCGCCAATCGCCCTGCCGACAGCTTCGAGGCCGCTCCGCCACGCGACATTGGGTCGCCTCGGTCGGCGCAGTCACGGCCTTATCCACAATCACAGAGGTTAGAGCATCAATCGCACGACCCCAGGTTGAGTGAACCGAGATTTGTACCAGTGTCCGTCGATGCGCTGGAAGAGCACATCATGGAGCGTCCACGGCCGGCATTTCCATCGTCGCAACGGCCGGATTCACATCTACACGAGCCGATGGAAGAAGCCCCACTCTCGCCCCGGGTGGCACCGTCGCGCGGCCCCGCTCGTGTGGCAGGACCGGGAATGACCGAATTTCCGTTGGAGCCGAAGGGTTGGTCACCCAATGCAGCACGGCCAGCGCCAGCCCCGCGCAATGGATCGGCGGAACCAGTGCGCATGCCTGCTCCCGAGCGTCAGGCGCCACACGTGGCAGCGAACGAACGCTGGCTTAACGGCGGGCAGCAGCCAGTGCCGCCGGAAGCGCCAAATCATGGTCGCGATCCCGTGCCTACCCGCAGCAGGGACGACAGTGCAAGCGCCGGTCATCGCGCTTCGGCGTCACAATCTGCAACAGTATCGCAGCAAACTAGCGAACGCCGTCCGGCCGCTATTCTAAAATCCGGCGTTGTCGATGGCATGGCGTATACGCTTTACACCGACGGCTCGATCGAAGCTGAGCTCGCGGAAGGCGTCGTCCGTTTCGGATCGATCGATGAGCTGCGCACGCATCTCGAAAAAAGCGCCTGACGTCGCAATGCCGGCAAACCGCATCCGTTCAAGGCTTTAATTTGGTTTGGCTCGAATACTGCGCCCCTCCTTACTGAGGGTGATGCAATTCTTGCAAATAAAATATCCGGATAATATTATCAAGCTGAAGTCGAGTAATTGCCTCTTCGACTTAACATTTTTACATTTCCGCATGAATTCGAAGCACACGGCATGTGCGTAGAATTGCAAAACAAAATATTGAGCTAGGCCTAGGAGCAATGACAAACAAAAAAGCAAATGGCGATTTCATCGCACAGACCGCAGATATCGTCTCGGCCTACGTCAGCAACAACACAGTTCCGGCCAGCGAAATCCCAGCACTCATCAATCATGTTCACAATGCGCTCTTTCGCGCCTCGAGCGGCAATGGTGGAGGTTTCAGTGAGCCGTTCGGGCCTGCGGTCTCAGTCAAGCGCTCGATCACGCGCGATTATCTTGTCTGTCTAGAAGACGGTAAAAAATTCAAATCGCTTAAGCGACATCTGCGCACTCAATATAAGATGACGCCCGAGCAATATCGGGAGAAATGGCGCCTGCCAGCGGACTACCCGATGGTCGCCCCGAATTACGCCGCAACTCGCTCGAAGCTTGCAAGGCAAATGGGGCTCGGCCAACGGCGCCGGCGCCGCAAGTAGCCTTCCGTCGCTCCGGGCGGTGCTGCCGCCGCAAGATCGCAAGTCCTGTGAAAAAGGTGGAAAAGTCACCTTTAGCTATCATGGTTTGGCCACGATCTAGGTATAATTTCCTAGGAGAGGTTGGCCATGTCCCATCGTCTTTTTGCCAGTGTTGCCCACGCCCTGCAACGTATCAACGTTTGTGGGGCGCGCCCGTGAGTGCAAATACCGGTGCTGTTCTCAATAAATCCGCCGAACGGTTGCTGGCAGATCTTGCCGCAGGCAGGGTTACGCGGGTTCGCCACCAGCAGCCCCGCAAGCGGCTGTGTGACGCCAATGATGCCGAGCTTCTAATTGCGTCCGATCTCGCGATCCGCCGGGCGGATGGCGGGCTGGACATTACGGCGGTGGGGCGCGCGCATCTTGTTCGCATGGCGCTGGCGCGGGGCGATGCCGGGGTCGACCCATTTCGCGGCCAGCACTTGGCGCCGGTGAAGCGCACAATGACGACGCCGGATGGCAAAATCACTGTCACGATGGATGAGACGGAAAGTCCACTAAAGCGGGATGATTTTAGGTCGAGGCGTATCCTGTGTTTTCGAAGTAGTTGGCGCATTCCTGAGGCGAGAAGGCTAGAAGCGACTGACCGACCGCCTCGCAAACGGCATCAACGTCGCGCGCGGCGGCTTTGCGCAGCGTGTGCTTGAGCTTGGCAAAGACCTGCTCGATCGGGTTTAGGTCGGGGGAATATTTCGGCAGGAAGATCAGTTTGGCGCCAGCTGAGCGGATGAGCCGGCGCACGGCTTTGCCTTTGTGGCTGCCGAGATTGTCCATGATGACAATGTCTCCGCGCTTCAAGGTGGGGAGAAGAACCCTTTCGACGTAAGTTTGGAAGCACTCGCCATCGATCGGGCCGTCGAGAACCCATGGAGCATCAATCCGGTCATGGCGCAGCGCAGCCAGGAAGGTCGTCGTCTTCCAGTGGCCGTGCGGGACCTTGGCCGTGAGCCTCATGCCGCGCGGCGCCCAGCCCCGCAGCGGCGCCATGTTGGTCTTGGTCCAGGTCTCGTCGATGAAGACCAGACGCTCGGGCTCGATCCGGCTCTGATACTTCGTCCATTGCGCCCGCCTGCGGGCAATGTCGGGGCGATCACGCTCGCTGGCGACCACGCTTTTTTTTGAAGCTCAGCTTTTCGGCATGGACGAAGTTCCAGACCGACCGGTAATCGACCTTGAGGCCGCGCTCGGCGAATTCGGCCACCAGCCCGCGCAAGGTGAAGTCTCTCTCTCCGGTCCGTTGCAGAAGCCAGATGCGGTGCTCGCCAGAAATCGCCTTCGGCTTGTGGCCGCCCATCTTGCCAGGGCGCACGCTACCGGTCTCCCGCAGCCGCCGCATCCAGGTAATCACTGTACTGATACCCACGCCAAAATGCGCCGCCGCCCGGCGCCGGGACATGCCGCCTTTATCAACCGCGGCAACCACGCGCTCACGAAGGTCAAGAGAATAGGGTCGGCCCATTAGATGCTGGCCTCCATTCCAGCCAGCATCTTGAATCAGAACCCTGCCGATTTGGGAATCCCAAATCGATTCAGCCTAAAGTCATCCCGCTTTAGGACGTTTCGGAATTGATGATAGACGTGACGTAGTCCCGATCGTAGCCAATCATATTGTGGATAGAATGAAACTACCCGATGAATAGACATACCTGATTATCACCGCACCAACTCCCGCAT
>JACQTM010000151.1 GCA_016210825.1 Hyphomicrobiales bacterium | reverse complement strand
TCTTCCACGCCCTCGAGGCTCGGAAGATCGAACATGGTGTCGAGCAGGATGCCCTCCATGATCGAGCGCAGGCCACGCGCGCCGGTCTTGCGGTCGATGGCCTTTCGGGCAATGGCGCCCAGCGCCTCCTCAGCGAGCGTCAGGTCGATGCTCTCCATCTCGAACAGCCGCTGATACTGTTTGACCAATGCATTCTTCGGTTGAGTGAGGATCAGCTTGAGCGAAGCCTCGTCAAGGTCCTCAAGTGTTGCCACGACTGGCAGGCGGCCGACGAATTCCGGGATCAGTCCGTATTTGAGCAGATCTTCTGGCTCCACCTCGCGGAAGATCTCACCAGTTCGACGATCTTCCGGCGCGATGACCTTGGCGCCAAAGCCGATCGAAGTGGAGCGGCCGCGCGCGGAAATAATCTTCTCCAGACCGGCAAAGGCACCACCGCAGACAAATAGGATATTTGTGGTGTCGACCTGCAGGAATTCCTGCTGGGGATGCTTGCGTCCGCCCTGGGGTGGGACGCTCGCGATTGTACCTTCCATGATCTTGAGCAAAGCCTGCTGCACGCCCTCGCCCGATACGTCGCGGGTGATCGAGGGGTTGTCGGATTTACGCGAAATTTTGTCGATTTCGTCGATATAGACGATGCCGCGCTGGGCGCGCTCGACATTGTAGTCGGCCGATTGCAACAGCTTAAGAATGATGTTCTCGACGTCCTCGCCGACATAGCCAGCTTCGGTGAGTGTCGTTGCGTCCGCCATGGTGAACGGCACGTCGAGGATACGCGCCAGCGTCTGCGCTAGCAGCGTCTTGCCCGAACCAGTTGGGCCGATCAGTAGGATATTGGATTTCGCGAGCTCGACGTCGTTGTGCTTGGCCTGATGATTGAGCCGCTTGTAGTGGTTATGAACGGCGACCGAGAGCACTTTCTTGGCGTGATCCTGGCCAATCACGTAGTCGTCGAGGACTTTGCGGATTTCCTTCGGTGTCGGGATGCCGTCACGTGACTTGACCAGCGAGGATTTATTTTCCTCGCGAATGATGTCCATACACAGTTCGACGCATTCATCGCAAATGAACACAGTAGGCCCGGCGATGAGCTTGCGCACCTCGTGCTGGCTCTTGCCGCAGAACGAGCAATAAAGCGTGTTCTTGGAATCACTACCGCCGACCTTGCTCATTCCATTCTCCGTATTCCGGACCCGAATGCCGTAGCACCCGAACCACTCGCAACATTGTCGCGCCTTTTATCCCTGGGGCGATACCCTTCGTTGGTCGAAATCTCTCCCCGTGTGATACCCACGCTACACTGGACCAAGCGGAGCATGGTAAGGGCGGGACATTCAAGAATCCATTAACGATAACGCGGCTTTGGCTCGTCATTTATCCCGGAATGCGGCCGCAATGGGGAATTTCACGGCTTTGCCCCGGGTTCCTCTGGGCGCTTCTCGATAACCTTGTCGACGATCCCGAACTCCTTCGCTTCCTGGGCGGTCATGAAATAGTCGCGGTCAAGCGTCCGCTCGATGGTCGGATAGTCGCGGCCCGTGTGCTTCACATAGACCTCGTTAAGCCGGCGCTTGAGTTTGATGATGTCCTCGGCGTGCCGCTCGATATCCGAGGCTTGTCCTTGGAATCCGCCGGAAGGCTGATGCACCAATATACGGGCGTTGGGCAGGGCGTAGCGCAGGCCCTTTTCACCCGCGGCAAGCAGAAGCGAGCCCATCGAGGCCGCCTGGCCAGTACACAGTGTCGACCCCGGAGGCCGGATGACTTGCATGGTGTCGTAGATCGCGAGCCCGGAGGTGACAACGCCGCCCGGTGAGTTGATGTACATCGAGATTTCTTTTTTCGGATTCTCGGCCTCGAGGAACAGCATCTGCGCAATGACGAGGGTCGCCATCCCGTCCTCGACGGGGCCGGTGATGAAGATGATGCGCTCTTTGAGCAAGCGCGAATAGATGTCGTAGGCACGCTCGCCGCGATTGGTTTGTTCGACCACCACGGGAACGAGATAATTCATGTAGGTATCGATAGGATCGCGCATCTGTCACCACCGGTCTGAAGTTCACTGCGTACGGCCAGTCCCGGCGGCATCAAAACCGCCCTGCTCCTGAGAATCACACCGCACGCTGGGACGTCAGGCCCACATATATACGCGCCTTCGTCCGTCAACAAACATTCAACTCCACCGAAACCGTAGCTGCGGAATGAGCAAGATAATTTTTACTTCGAACAATACAAACCTTCGGAACATTTAAGCTCACGCCATGTCGTGGTTCACATCCGCTTACGCCGCAGATGTATCATCTTCGGTTTTGAACAACTCCTCGCGCGTAACCGTCTTTTCAGTCACCTTGGCGAGTTCGAGCAGGAAATCGATAACCTTGTCCTCGTAAATCGGACCGCGAAGGCTCGCCAATGCGGTCGGATTCTTGCGGTAATAGTCGAAAATCCGTTGCTCTTGGCCGGGGAATTGACGCACGCGCTCAGCGAGCGCGCGATTGAGTTCCTCTTCCGTTACTTTAATGCCGTTACGCTCGCCGATTTCAGAAATCACGAGACCGAGCCGCACGCGCCTGTCGGCGATTTTCTTGTAATCCTCCCGGGCCGCTTCCTCTGTCGTACCCTCGTCGGCGAAGGTCTTTCCCTCGGACTGCATTTCACTGGTCACGGCGCGCCAGACATTGTCGAATTCCTGCTCGGCCAGCGACGGCGAGACTTCAAACTTGTGACGCTCATCAAGCGCATCAAGAAGCTTTAATTTTAGCCTGTTGCGCGTCTGCACCGCGTGCTCTTGCTCGATCCGCGTCTTGACTGCATCTTTAAGTTTGGTGAGCGAATCCAGGCCGAGCCCCTTGGCGAAGGCATCATCGATCGTGACCTTGCCTGGGGATTCAATGGATTTAGCGGTCACATCGAAGACCGCGGCTTTGCCAGCCAGCTTTTCGGACAAATAGTTTTGCGGGAAGGTAACGAAGACTTGACGCTGCTCGCCGGTGCCGATCCCGATCAGTTGATCCTCGAAGCCAGGAATGAAGGTGCCGGAACCGATCTGCACGGCGACATCCTCGCCGGTGCCGCCGTCAAACGCATTCCCGTCGATACGGCCGACAAAAGAAATGACCACGCGATCGTCTTTCTCGCTCTTCTGATCCGCCGCCTTGACGCTGTAAGGACGGTTCTGTTGCACGATGCGTCCAACGGCCTCGTCGATCTCCATGTCGCTGACTGGCGCCACCGGTTTCTCCAACGCGATGTCCTTGAAGTCGGCAAGTTTGATCTCAGGTAGAATTTCAATCGCAACCGTGTAGTCGAGATCGGACTTGCCGGCGATCACACCCTCGAGCAAGGCTTGATCCTGCGGCATTGTTACTTTCGGTTCGGTGGCAAGTTTCAATCCGCGGTCGCTAACAATTTGCGATGTCGCATCCTGCACCGCAGCTTCGAGCGCCTCGACCATCGCGGCGCGTCCATAAAGCCGTTTGAGGTGCTCGACCGGCACTTTTCCTGGCCTAAATCCATTGATGCGTACGCGATCCTTCATCGTCGTCAGCCGCTCGTGAACGCGGCTGGTAAGGTCGCTCGCTGGTAGAACGACGCGAAATTCGCGGCGTAGCCCTTGGGATAGTGTCTCGGTAACCTGCATGAACCCTTCGTCCCTCGTCGCCGCTTATCGCGGCGGCAGACGTTCTTAGAGCATTCGACCCCGGCGACGCGCTCCGGCCTGGTGCGGGCGGAGGGACTCGAACCCCCACGACTTGCGTCACGGGAACCTAAATCCCGCGCGTCTACCAATTCCGCCACGCCCGCCTTCGGCGCATTGTCAGGCTGAATGGATACCGGTCAAACGCCCGGACAGCGCGCCAAACCAACAGCTTTGAGCGCGGCACCGTCTTGGCCGAACGGCGCGGCTTATATCATAGCGGTGCAACGGCGCACCATCAAAATAGGCTATTTGCGGGCTGGCTCAAGCAGGTTGTCACGGGCCGTGCCTCCCGATTGGTTGATCCGATGTAATGCTTCGCCGGCTTCGATCTCTGATAATGTGTTTTAGGGGCGATTTGCTGGAGCTTTTGGAGCCAAGCCGATTGATGTCCCATTTCCAGGCTTTGATATCCCGCCGCGCCGTACTTTCCGGCGCAGGGGCCGCCGTAACCTGCCTCGCCGCGCCGCGTCTGCTCCGAGCAGGTGTGAATACCGGCGCTGAAATCGCCGCGGACGGCTTCCGCGTGCTGCGCCTGAAAACCGGCACTGCCGCCCTGCGCGGGGCTGCGGAGAAGCCGACCGCAATCTGGGGGTACGATGGCGTCGTGCCGGGACCGACGCTGCGCGTCAAGCGCGGCGAAGAGGTCAAGGTGCGGCTCGTCAACGAGTTGAAGCAGGGCACGGTTATCCATTGGCACGGGCTGCGGCTGCCCAATGCGATGGACGGCGTACCGCACTTGACACAGATGCCGATCGATCCCGGCAAGAGCTTCGATTACCGCTTTGCCGCCCCTGATGCAGGTACCTTCTGGTATCACTCGCATCTCTATTCGTCCGAACAGCTCGCGCGCGGGGTCTACGGCATTCTCATTGTCGAGGAGCTGGAGCCCGTCGAAGTCGATCGCGAAGTGGTGCTGGTCATTGACGACTGGCGCCTCTCTGAAGATGGCACGATCCATCCGAGCTTTGGCAATTTTCATGACGCGGCGCATTCCGGGCGGCTCGGCCAATACATCACGCTCAATAGCGAAGACACCCTCGAAATTCCGGTCAAGACCAATGAGCGGTTGCGGCTGCGCCTCATTAATTGCGCAAATGCTCGGGTGTTCACGCTGCGCTTCGACAAGCATATGCCACGGGTCATGGCAATCGATGGCCAGCCCGCGGAATCGTACCTTGCCCGCGACGGCAAGGTCGTGCTCGGACCGGGCAATCGCATCGATCTCTTCCTCGACACAACGCTCTCGCCAGGTACCCGCGCCGCGATCATGGTGGACGATCTACGCGGCGGCGAGTTGGAACTCGGCCGCTTCGCTTACGCCTCCGGCGAACCTGTCCGCGCGGAGC
Organism: Hyphomicrobiales bacterium; assembly: GCA_016210825.1. Lineage (GTDB taxonomy): Bacteria > Pseudomonadota > Alphaproteobacteria > Rhizobiales > Xanthobacteraceae > JACQTM01. The sequence goes on along the minus strand of JACQTM010000151.1, from coordinate 8,065 downwards.
CACGGCCCGATCCGAAGCCCCTGCCCGCCAATCCGCTACCCGCGCGCATGGATTTTGCCGGCGCGCTTAAACTCGACGTACCGCTGGATGGCGGCGCCATGAGCATGATGATGATGCAGGGCATGCGCGGTGGACGGGAAATTCCCGGCCATGGCATCGAGCCACGCAACCGTATTTGGACGCTCGCCAACTTTTCGTCGTCCGGGCACGACGGTCCGCCACTGTTTGCGGTCAATCGCGGCCGCACGGTCATGCTCACATTCATCAATCGCACGGCGTTCGCGCACGCCATGCACGTGCACGGGCACCATTTCCGCCTGCTCGACCGGTTGGACGATGGCTGGAAACCGTATTGGCTCGACACGACGATCGTCGGGGTCGAGAAGACCGAGCGAATTGCCTTCGTCGCCGACAATCCCGGCAAGTGGATGATCCATTGTCACATGCTTGAACACCAAGAGACCGGAATGGCGGCGTGGTTCGAGGTGGCGTGAGCGTATTGCCGTGATCGGCGCGAAATCTCGAGCACGCCGATCCAGAGCCGGGATCTCAGATGCGGCAGGCGCTCTAAACAAACACTCGTTATTGCGATGCAAAATGAGGCTAATGACAGCATTCAACTAAAGTAGGAGACTAATCCGTGGTCCCCTTACAGGGGCAGGTACGACTCTAAAAAGCTAAATGGGGTCGCGCCGATCGGCTGGTTGGGAGAAACGAACATGATCGGAATGGATTTCATCAGTTTCCTTATCTTGCTCGTCATCAGTGTGGTGGTCTCCGGGATTTTGCACTACGGCCTCAACTACTATGTGTCACCCGGTTTGTGGTCGTTCTTATCCAAGGTCGTTGTTGGTTGGGTCGGTGCTTGGCTCGGGTCGCCCGTATTTGGCTACTGGTTGCCCGGGCTTCAGTATCAAAACGTTTATTACATCCCCGCGATCCTTGGCGCGGCAGCTTTGCTCGTTGTCGCGGTCGATCTGGTGAAGATGCGCAAGTAACCGGCGCTGTATGCTGTGTGGTAACGATGTTATCGCACGAGCTTAGAACGATACGCTTTCAACCACGCGCATTCGCGCGTGGTCATTGTTCGGTTTTAACGCGCGCTAAAGTGGGCGTTCCTCATCCTGACTTAAGGTTGTCGCAATAAGCCGCCGATAAACGCCCGGCAGCGCGTCCGGCAGGTCCTCCGCGATCAGACCTGGACCAAACTCGTTGGCCGCCTCCCCATGCAGCCACGCGGCAGCGCACGCGGCTTCGAAGGCTGGCATTCCCTGCGCCAATAGTCCGCCGATGATTCCTGACAGCACGTCGCCAGAGCCAGCGGTCGCGAGCCACGGTGGCGCATTTTCGGTAATCGCCGCGCGCCCATCGGGCGCTGCTACCACGGTATCTGGGCCTTTGAGCAAGAGGATAGCACCCGAAGCCTTTGCTCCACGTCGAGCACGTTCAAGTTTCGAATTAACATCAGGAAGTTCAGAGATCGCTTTAAATAGACGCCCAAACTCCCCATCGTGCGGTGTCAATACCGCCGCGCAACCACTCTTACCTATTGCGGCGAAGAGGGAAGCCGGATTTTCGGCAAAGCTCGTCAATGCATCGGCGTCAGCCACGACAGAGCGCTTGGCTGCCAGCACTGCAAGCATGCAATCGCGCAGCGCCGCCCCAACCCCTGCGCCCGGCCCCATCACCACGGCATTGAGCCGCTCGTCAGTTAGCAGCGCGGATAATTCACCCGCGCCGTCCACCGGCCGCACCATGATGGCGAGGTTTGTTGCGGCGTTTACGGCTAGAGCCTCACGGGGCGATGCAATCGTGACTAGTCCCGCACCCGCACGTAATGCGCCTCGCGCTGCGAGCCGGGCCGCACCAGTCGTGGCGATGCCGCCGGATAGAACCACCGCATGGCCGCGTGCATATTTGTGACCATCGGGCCGCGGGACCGGAAATTGCGTTGCCCAAATCTCCGGACCATTGACGCGCGCGGCCGGTTTGATGCGCTCGAGCACGCTCGCCGGGATACCGATCTGCGCAACGCTGATGGAGCCGCAATGCAGACGCCCGGGCATCAAGAGGTGAGCCGGCTTCCGGCGAAAAAAGGTCACTGTCTGCGTCGCGATGACGGCTACACCCATCACGCTGCCGGTGTCGCCGTTGATTCCGCTCGGGAGGTCGACGGCGACGATCGGCACATCGATCCGGTTCATCGCCTCAATCATTGCGCGCGCTGAACCTTCGACCGGTCGATCGAGTCCCGCGCCGAACAAGGCGTCTACGACAATCTCTGCGGGTTCGAGCGCTGAAGGTGACGCGGATTCCGTCCGACCTTGCCATAGCTTGGCAGCATTGGCCGCATCGCCCTTGGGTTTGGTACGGTCGCCAACCAGAAGAACACGCACGTCGTAGCCACGTTCCCCTAGCAGGCGCGCTGCTACAAAACCGTCGCCGCCATTATTGCCTGGACCGGCGACGACGGCCACACGCGCGGCGCGCGATGCAGATATCTCGACGTAGTCGGCTACGGCACGGCCTGCATTCTCCATCAAGGTCGCGCCGGAAATGCCGGCCGCAACCGTCAAGCGGTCGGCCTCGCCCATCTCCGCATTGGTGAGCAGCTCAATCATTGAAGCAGTGAGAGCACGTATTCGGTCATGACGATCATGCAATTATCCGGTTGATCCTACCTATGATTACCAATTAAGCACTGTGCTTAGATGTTCACCACGAAGGCTGCCCATGCGCGTTGCACAGTGCCGGAATTTGAGGATAACGGTTTGATTTATCTCACAAATCACTCTGCCTGTGGATTGGCACGGGACCTGCTTTTCGTCAGCCGCCACCCCCGGTGGCAAGTTAGCCGGCGGAGGAGGCGGGAAAGCGCATGAAAAAAATCGAGGCCATCATCAAGCCATTCAAACTCGACGAGGTGAAGGAGGCGTTGCAGGAGGTCGGCCTGCAGGGGATTACAGTCACCGAAGCAAAAGGGTTTGGCCGCCAGAAGGGGCACACTGAACTTTATCGCGGCGCGGAGTACGTCGTCGATTTTCTCCCCAAGGTGAAGATCGAGATCGTGCTGGGCGACGATTTGGTCGAGAAAGCCGTGGATGCGATCCGCCGCGCCGCACAGACTGGCCGGATCGGCGACGGTAAGATATTTGTCTCCAACATTGAAGAAGCGATCCGGATCAGAACGGGGGAATCCGGATTGGACGCCATCTAACGTGCGATCCTGCCAATAGTAGCTCACGTCCCGTAAAGAAAGGGAATGCGTTCCATGACGACGGCCAAAGATGTCATGAAAATGATCAAGGACAACGACGTGAAATACGTCGATTTCCGATTCACAGACCCGCGCGGCAAGTGGCAACACGTCACCTTCGACGTCACGCTGATTGAGGAAGAAACTTTTGCCGAAGGCCAGATGTTCGACGGCTCCTCGATCGCGGGATGGAAGGCGATCCACGAGTCCGACATGAACTTAATGCCGGATCCGTCCAGCGCCGTCATCGATCCGTTTTTCGCGGAAACGACGCTCGTGCTCGTCTGCGACGTGCTCGAGCCGACGACCGGCGAGCCCTATAATCGTGATCCGCGCGGTATCGCCAAGAAGGCCGAAGGCTTGGTCAAGTCCATGGGCGTCGGTGACACCGTTTTTTTCGGTCCGGAGGCTGAATTCTTCGTCTTTGACGACGTCAAGTTCCGCGCCGAACCCTACAATACCGGTTTCAAGCTCGACTCCATCGAATTCCCGACCAACGCCGACACCGAATACGAAGGCGGGAACCTGGGCCACCGCATCGGCACCAAGAAGGGATATTTCCCGGTGCCGCCGCAGGATTCCGTCCAGGACATGCGCTCGGAAATGCTCGGCGCTATGGCCAAGATGGGCGTCAAGGTCGAGAAACATCACCACGAAGTCGCGTCGGCGCAACACGAGCTTGGCATGAAGTTCGCGCCGATGGTGCGGATGGCCGACCAGATGCAAATTTACAAATACTGCATCCACCAGGTCGCGCATATTTACGGCAAGACTGCCACGTTCATGCCCAAACCTGTCTATGGCGACAATGGCTCGGGTATGCATTGCCATCAGTCGATCTGGAAGGACGGCAAACCTGTCTTCGCCGGAAATAAGTATTCGGATCTCTCCGAGACTTGCCTCTCATACATCGCCGGCGTCATCAAACACGCCAAGGCGATCAACGCCTTCACCAATCCGACCACTAATTCCTACAAACGTCTTGTTCCAGGGTTTGAGGCACCAGTGCTGCTCGCCTATTCGGCGCGCAATCGCTCAGCGGCGTGCCGTATTCCATGGACGACAAACCCGAAGGCGAAGCGCGTCGAGGTCCGCTTCCCCGACCCGCTTGCCAACCCGTATCTCGGATTTGCCGCGATGCTGATGGCTGGGCTCGATGGCGTCAAGAACAAGCTCAATCCTGGTTCGGCGGTCGACAAAGACCTTTATGACCTGCCGCCGGCCGAGCTCAAGCAGATTCCGACCGTGTGTGGTTCGCTACGCGAGGCACTGGAAGAGCTCGATAAAAATCGCGGCTTCCTCAAGGCGGGCGGCGTGTTCGACGATGACTTCATCGACAGCTACATCGACCTAAAGATGACCGAGATCATCCGCTTCGATCACACTCCGCATCCAGTCGAATTTGAAATGTACTATTCGGCCTAGGACGCGTGTCTCCTCCCAACGTCGCGATCGCGATGCAACTGATCAAAGGGCGCTCCACTGAGTGCCCTTTTTTCTTGCTCTCAAATCGCGGTGAGGAAGATCAAGCCGAACAGGATCGCAAGCGCGAAAGCCACGAATAAGTTGCGCTGACGCGTCGGGCGGCCATACATGCCAGCAGCACGACGCTCATCGATAATCGCGGCTTCGAACTCTGCCGACGACGAATATGGGCACGCCAGTGCAAGACCGGCACTCGCTTCAAGCGCGAGGTGGTCGCTTCGTTTGTGGGCGATTCCTTGCGACGCCATCATGACAAAGAATACCGCCAGCTTGGTAAACGAGTTGTTGCGATCCGCGCTGAAGCGTGTTGCAGCGCAATAGATTCGGCGGGGGAATTGAATATCTAGGCGGCTTTTGCCGCGACTGTGTGCTCTGGCGGCCTAGCGGCAACGTCCGGTTCGCCATCGACGGCAAGCCGATTGCGCCCGCCAGTCTTGGCCGCATAGAGCGCGCTGTCGGCGCGCGCCATAAGTGAATGGATTTCACTTTCATGCGCTGCCACCGCCGCCGCGCCAACGCTTACGGTCGCACCAACCCGATGGCCGCTGAACTCGGCACCGACGGCTTCAAACGCGAGGCGGACACGCTCAGCGACCCCCGCCGCGATATCGATACCGCCCGGTATGATCGCGGCAAACTCTTCGCCCCCAAGCCGTCCGATCACATCGTGCAAACGCATCTTGGTGCTCGCCGTCGTCGCAAAAAGCCGCAATGCGTCGTCGCCAACGGCATGTCCGAAACGGTCGTTGATCGACTTGAAGCGATCAAGGTCGAACATCAGCATGGTGACCATTTCCTTCTTTTTTGCCTGTCGCGCCAATATCTGCGCTGCCGCATCGAGAAAGCCGCGGCGATTAAACAGGCCGCTGAGTGGATCGGTCGCCGCTGCGGTTTTGTGGATCATCTGCACGCGTTCGCTCGCAAGCACAACCACCATGAAAGCGGTCCCGACCACATAGAGAAGCGTTTGCAGCGCGAACAGCGCGAACCATGCGTCGTCGACGGTACCGCCCTTGGCGGCAAGCAGGATCGGTGAAAGGAATACGGCGCCGTGCAACGCTGGAATGAGAATTCTTCGCCAGCGCGAGGCTTGCGAATTGCGCCGATCGCGGCACAATTCAGTCGCGGTCAGGACGATGTAGGTCGAAATGATCAGCGAGCCCAATGCCACTCGCGCGGCGCTGGACGGTGGCAAGCCGATAAATTGACACGCCGCAAACCAGATAAAGCCACCGGCGAAGACCGCGAGCAGCGGTGTCCGCCTGCCATGAAAAGCGCGCGCGCCCTTCCAGATGAGCCCGCAAGCAAGAAACAGCGGTGCGTCGATTGTTGCGCGCGGCTGCGTCAACACGCCAAATAGCTGCAAGCTCCATAATGCGACCGCTGTTCCGCCAATCAGATAGGCCAGTCCCCACCAGCCGAGTGCCGGAACCGAACGGTCCTTGATCCACAAGAACAAGAGGAAAAGGCCGAGTAGCCCGGTGACGGCGGTCGATAAGACAAAGAGCGTTGGAACGTCCAACGGCATGGTTGTTTCGCGCCTCTGCACCCATTCGCGCCCGCACGTACGAAGTTACCCGTAGCCGCTTTGCATACCCTTGCATGCCGGGCGTGAATTTTCGCGAAAAGACAGCGAAAAACTCGGCTCGTCTATGCGACAGTTTCGAGACAAATTAGCGCAAAATAAAAAGGGCCAGCAATTTTGGGCCCTTTTTGCGCCGTTTGGCAGCCAATGTCAGCGTTTGGAGAATTGGAACGATCTGCGGGCTTTGGCGCGGCCATATTTCTTGCGCTCAACCACGCGTGGATCGCGGGTGAGAAAACCGCCACGCTTGAGTGGGGAGCGCAGATCCGGTTCGAAATAGGTCAGCGCCTTGGAAATACCGTGCCGCACGGCACCCGCCTGACCCGACAATCCGCCGCCCGAGACCGTGCAGACCACATCGTATTGGCCTTGGCGGTTGGCGGCGACCAAGGGCTGCTGGATCATCATGCGCAGCACCGGGCGGGCGAAAAACGTTTCGACCGGCTTCGTGTTTACGGTGATGACGCCGGCGCCGGGCTTTATCCAGACGCGAGCAACCGCGTTCTTGCGCTTGCCGGTAGCATAGGCGCGTCCTTGTTTGTCGAGCTTTTGCACGTATTTCGGCGCTTCCGGCGTCTCGGGCTTGAGCGCCGCCAGTCCTTCGAGCGATTGCACAGTCTCGGCCATCGCCTCACGCTCTCCTGTTTTTGCGATTCATGACGCCAATGTCGAGCGCCTCGGGCTTTTGTGCTTCATGTGGATGATCGGGGCCGGGATAGACCCGCAGATTTCCGAGCTGGCGGCGCGCGAGCGGGCCGCGTGGCAACATCCGTTCGACTGCCTTCTCGACGATGCGCTCGGGAAATCGTCCCTCGAGGATCGATTTCGCGGTGCGCTCCTTGATCCCGCCGATGTAGCCGGTGTGGTGATAATAGATCTTCTGCTCGCGCTTGCGCCCGGTAAGGACGACCTTCGCGGCGTTCACGACGATGACGTTGTCGCCGCAATCGACGTGAGGCGTGAAGGTCGGCTTGTGTTTGCCGCGCAGCCGCATGGCCACGAGCGACGCCAACCGACCGACCACGAGGTCAGTGGCATCGATCATCACCCATTTTTTTTCAACATCGGCGTCATTAGCCGAATAGGTGGGCATGGCATGCATTCCGAAAATCGTGAGGCGCGAAGGATGCGGGCTTCTACACGAGCGGTAGTGTTTGGTCAACGCCGTAAATATGTAAATAAAACAACGATAACATAATGTTAGAGTAGAGGTGATTTAGTACCGTTGCGCAAATCTTCAATCCATCGGCGGTATCGAATAAGTCGCCGTGACATGTGCCACCGGCTCCGTAATATCCTCGGAGAAAATATTCACTTCGAGCACTGCAAGGCGCTTTCCGAGTTTGAGGACCCTCGCCTCCGCAACGATATCGCGCTGGGTGGGTTTGCGTAGGAAATTGATGTTGAAATTGGTGGTGACTGCGAGCGGCACCGGACCGATTGCGGCGAGGACAGCGACGTACAATGCGAAGTCCGCGAGCATCATCATCGTTGGGCCGGAAATGGTGCCGCCTGGCCGAATGAATTTTTCGCTGTAGGCTTGCCGTACACGGCAGCCGCCGAACCACGCCTTTTCGATCGTAAGGCCGCTCCCGGGATGAAAGGCCTGTGGAAATTCCATTGCCAGAAATCGTTCCAATTCGGCGACGGACATTTGTGGCTTGGTCATATCCCCTCCCCGCCCTTGTCAAGACCGGATACAATGCCAGATATGATCCGCAAAGCCTTGGATTCGGAAT
>JACQTM010000140.1 GCA_016210825.1 Hyphomicrobiales bacterium | reverse complement strand
GCTCTACCATTGAGCTACACCCGCAAACTCGCATCGTCGCATCCAGGAAGGCCGCTTTCGCACTCGTCGGCTTGCCAACCGAAGCCTGCGGAGCAGGCGAAGGCTGGCAGTAGGTCTACAACCGCTTTCTGGCAAACGCGCGACCTGAACCCGATTTCAGATACCTCTCAAAAGCAATTGCCCGCGATTCATCTGAAAATGCAATGTAGGTCTTCAGCCGCCATGGTGCCCATTTTGCTGTGTGGGGGACGGCCCCGGAATTATGTCGCTTTAGGCGATCCTCGACATCGCCGGTAACCCCAACATAGTAATGATCACCGGCTCCTGCGCTCCGAAGGATATAAACGAATTTCATTTCGCAACTTTAGCCCGCCTACGTTGCTTCGCAACTTCGGCGCGGCAGCCTTCGCCATCTCTACTGGCTTGCCGAGCCGAAGCCTGCGGAGCAGGCGAAGGTTGGTGGAGGGGGTTGGATTCGAACCAACGTAGGCGTAGCCAACGGATTTACAGTCCGTCCCCTTTAGCCACTCGGGCACCCCTCCAGCCTTCGCACCTTCGGTGCTTCGGCTGGCAAGCCAGCTTCAATCGCGAAGGCTGTCCGCCATAGCTTCAGCGAAGGCGGACCATTATTTCACCTTCGGTGCTTCGGCTGGCAAGCCAATCGAACACGAAGGCTGCCCGCCGTAGCTTCAGCGAAGGCGGGTTAACTTACAACCTCATGGTTATAAATATAATGCGTCTCGCTGTCAGAAACCGCGGGGCGCCGTTATGGTTGCGCGTCCTTGCGAAGTCAATGAAAAACACTGCGGCACGCCGCTTCAAGCCCGTGTTTGTAAACGCAAATTGCCAGAAATTCCGCCGCGTGACATGACACCGGTCATGCGCCAGCGCGATGCGAAACAAGGGGGCCGTGACCATCGCGGCGACCGCCGCGAGAAGCGGCGGTTTCGCGGTTCTGAGGACGGCCCGGCTATTCTTTACGGCTGGCACACGGTGAAGGCGGCGCTCGACAATCCACGGCGAAAATTCCATCGTCTCTACACTACCGAGAACGCCGCGCAGCGCCTCGCCGAAGATGGAATGAAACTTCCGATCGAGCCGGAGATCGTGCGCCCGGACGACATCGCGCGGCGCTTGAGTGCGGACGCGGTACATAACGGATTGCTCGCGGAAGCCGACGCGCTAGACGCACCGTCGCTCGAAGAATTACCGGCCGATGGTATCGTCATCGTCCTCGACCAGATCACGGACCCGCACAATGTCGGCGCGATCCTGCGCACGGCGGCGGCGTTTTCGGTCGCGGCCCTGATCACCACCGTGCGCCACTCGCCCGAGGCAACCGGCGCGCTGGCGAAATCCGCGTCCGGCGCGCTTGAATATGTGCCGTTCGTGACCGTGCAAAATCTCGCCCGTGGGCTTAACGCGTTACGCGAGCGCGGCTTCCTGCTCGTCGGCCTCGATAGCGAAGGCGATGCCGATCTTGCGGCAACACCATTGCGCGTGCCGCTCGGACTCGTGCTTGGCGCCGAAGGAAAGGGATTACGGCAATTGACCAAGGCGACGTGCGATCACGTCGCGCGCCTCGATGTGCCGGGCGCGATCAAAAGCCTCAATGTCTCGAATGCCGCCGCGCTCGCGCTTTACATCGCCTCGTCGCGATTGCGCGGTTGAAAAAGATCAGCCCTTCGCCCTCACCCATCCGCGCCGCCAAGGACGGTGCTGAGGATGAACGGGAAATTCGCCGACCCACGGCGCCACGGTTGAGATGTAGGGAAAGTCCCGCACCGGCTGGTTCTCGTGGAAAAATCGCGGCGTATAGTCCGTGCCGGGGCCGTCATAGTACGGGCCGTGATCGACCTTGTAGAGCGGTACCGGCTCTGACACGGCCACCATGGGCGCGGGAGCGGCGACCGGCATAAGCATGGGCGCAGGTTCCACCGGCGCTGCAATCACCGTCGGCCGCGCGCTCACCGGCGGCACGCAGCATCCGCCGGCATTGGCCGGCGGGATGGCGAGTGCCGCCAAGGTCGCACCTGCGATCAGCGTCGTATGGATTCGCAACATGATGCTCTCTCCCGAGATGTAAACTGCCGCATCAATACGGCGAGGGCCAGGTACTCGGCGGCACGACGACCGCCGGCGGCTGGAATGGCGTGTACACGGTGACCGGCGCGGAGGTGTCGGACTGCGACGACCAATTGCGATAGTAGGTCGGCGCCGGTGGCGGTAGCGGGCGGTTCGCCGGCGGTTCAATTTCGTGGCGGCCGCGCGCGGGCGCGCCGCCGAATGACGGATAGTAACCGCCGTCACGCGGGCCCATCAGCAGCGGTGGCCCATCGATCACGGTCGGCGATACGGCACCCGGCCGGTAAAGTCCCCAATCGCTCTCCACCACGCCCCAAGCGGCGTTGCGCCCGTTAATGATGATCGGTACGTCGGCACGTCCCGGAACGACAAGAACTGGCTCATGATCGGCGCGTGCGGTCGCGGCCACCAGCAGCCCGGCGAATAAGGCAAACGTTATAATGCAAGTGCGAACACGCATGATTTGTCTCGCGCCCTACGCGGCGCACACGGATTTCGCATATATCGTAAGGAGGTGGATTGAGCGGCTGGTTTCCGGTCGCAACAAATTGCGAGATAGCATTAACTAAAGGTGACCGCCGCCGGACGCCCAAGCAGGCGGCTTGTCGCCCGAATGCCGGGCTGATAGCTCTCGCGAAAGCCGGGTTAGCTCAGTGGTAGAGCAGCGGTTTTGTAAACCGTTGGTCGGGGGTTCAAATCCCTCACCCGGCACCGGCCAAAGGCGCTCAATACTCACTGTGCTGCGTGCTAAACAACATCGGGGCGATCAACAGAAACAGAAGAATCGCGCCCGCGATATCGAAGCCGTACATCGTGTCCCCCCGTATTTTTCCGCGCAGGCCTTGCGCGGCAGGCGGGCATGTTGAATGCATCGGCCTAACTTTGATTGAAGAGATAGGGTGAAGAGACAGGGTTAGCGCTTTGCTAGCGGCGCGGAACCTTGGGCTTCATTCAATTGTTGAACCGTCAGGACGGGCCGATGGCTTGGCGAAGTCCATCGGGCGACGGTCAATCGGCCCCAATTGTCTGGAGGTCGCTATGGACCATATCCGAAGAAATGCCGCGCTCTGCGACGCCATAAACCTGATGCTCGGCGCCATCCTGTTTCTATCCCCCTGGCTCTACGGCTTTGCACCCGGACTGCAAACACAAAATTCCGTCGTCAGCGGTATCGTCATTGTTGTGCTCTCGATCGCCGCATTCACGGCATTCGCCAAATGGGAGGAATGGCTCAATCTGGTCCTCGGCCTTTGGGTCGTTGTTTCCCCGTGGGTCCTGGGCTTTGCCGGGACCACTGCGATGTGGATTGATGTCGTGATCGGCGGTGGCGTTGCGCTGCTAGCTGCGATCGAACTGTGGATCATGCACCGGATGCCACCGGAACAGACGGTAAGCCGGTAAGACCGGATCGTACGATCCCGCTGGTTCGCGTCCGGCTGGGTCGATCCGGCCGGCCGTGCAGAGCGTGACGGTTCGGTGTAAAATTGACTTCAAAGGTCGCCCGGCCAAGAGCGGCCTAAGAGGGGGAACTATGACTCATTTGACAAGACGTTCAATCGTGCTCGGGACGCTAGCCGCGCCTTTCGTCATTCGCGCCGCCCATGCCCAGAGTTGGCCTTCGGGTAACATCAAGATCATCGTGCCGTATCCGCCCGGCGGATCGACCGATGCGATGATGCGGCTCATCCAGCCAGCGCTGCAGGAACGACTCGGCGCGACCATCATCATCGAAAACCGTGCCGGCGCCTCCGGCAGCATCGGAACCGCGGCGGCGGCGAAATCGCCGCCCGACGGCAATACCTGGCTCGTCGTGTTCGACAACCACGCGGCCAATCCGTTCGTCCTGTCGAGCCTGCCGTACAACACTGAAAAAGATCTCGACCCGGTGCTGATCATCGGCACGGCGCCCTATCTTATTTCCACAGGCCTGATGAAACCGTACAAGACGCTGGCCGATGTCATCGCCGCAGCGAAGGTGCCGTCCTCCACGGTAAGCTATGCCTCGGTCGGCGCGGGCAGCATCGGCCACTTGGCGATGACGTTGATGTCGAAACAGGCGGGAATAAATCTTGTCCACGTACCCTATCGCGGCGGGGGGCCTGCGATGAACGACACAATAGCAGGCCACGTTGATCTCCTGATCGGCAGCACGGCGCTTTCCATTCCGCAAGTTCAGGGCGGCAAAATTCGCGCGGTGGTACAAACCGGAAAGACCCGCGCCACAGCATTACCCGCCGTGCCGACGGTAGCCGAGAGCGGTTTTCCCGGCTTCGAAGCCTATGCCTGGTGGGGCGTCTTTACGCCCGCCGGCACGCCGAAGCCGATCATCGAGCGTTTCGGCAAGGAGATGACCGCGTGCCTGCGCGAGGCGCGGGTCGCAAAGCAGCTCACCGAAACTCAGCAGATCGATCTTGTGCTTGGTGGCCCCGAAGCCGAGCGCAAGTTTCTCGCCGATCAGATGCGCGTGTGGGGCGGCGTCGCCCGTGAAAACAACATTAAGGCCGACTGATCGTTGTCATCACTACGACGCGACACAGCGCCGCCGCTAATGACGAATACCATCGCCGGTCCCGGTGTTTCCTCCACCGGGGCCCGGAGATCGCGATGAGTCGTTTATCACGACGCAATGTCCTGGCCGGCGGCATGGCTGCCGTCGCGACCGCCTCGATCAGCTTGCCAGCGAGCGCGGAGGTTACCGCAGGAAACCAGGCGGCCGGTTTCTATCGCTATCGCCTCGGCACGTTCACGCTCACCGCCATCAACGACGGTGTCTGGCACCGCCCGCTTGAGGACAATTTTGTCCGCAACGCAACGCCCGCCGAGGTGAAGCAGGCGTTAGCGAACGCGTTTATGCCGACCGACGGCACGCTACCGATCCCGTTCACGGCGCTTGCCGTCGATACCGGATCGAAACGGATTCTCATCGATACCGGCACCGGCGGCCAGATCGCGCCTACGGCGCAGACTTTTGACGCCAATCTAAAAGCCGCCGGGATCGACGCGAAATCAATCGACCTCATCCTGATCTCGCATTTCCATCCTGACCACATCAACGGCATCAAGACCAAGGACGGCGTGCGCGTCTTTCCCAATGCCGAGATCGCCGTGCCCGCGGGCGAATGGGCCTATTGGATGGACGACGCCAATCTCAACGGCGCAACGGATACCCTGCGGTTTTATCTACTCAACGCGCGCCGCATCTTCCGCGATATCGCCAAGGACGTGCGGCGCTTCGAGCCTGGCCGCGAGGTCACCCCCGGCATCACCGCCATCGCGGCGCCCGGGCACACACCGGGGCACACCGCCTTTACCGTCGCGTCGGGTCCGGCGTCAATGCTGGTGCTGAGTGACACAACGAACCACCCGTGGC
>JACQTM010000142.1 GCA_016210825.1 Hyphomicrobiales bacterium | reverse complement strand
TGCATCTGAGCATGACCGAGAACCGGCTCGTCTTCGACATTCGTCTCGCCGATGGCAGCCCGGTCGTGGCGCACCTTCTGTCACTGACCCCGTTCCGTAAGATCGTGAAGGACTACTTCCTGGTCTGTGACAGCTATTACGAGGCGATCCGCACGGCGACGCCAGATCGCATCGAGGCGCTCGACATGGGCCGGCGCGGCCTCCACGACGATGGCTCCCGCGTCCTAATGGAGCGGCTCAAGCATAAGGTCAGCGTCGATTTCGGAACGGCGCGGCGTTTGTTCACGCTTATCTGTGTCTTGCATTGGAAGGGATGAGGCGCGGACATGGCCGCGCCCGCGCGCATCGAACGGCCGCAGGCGGTGTTATTCGCCTGCGGATTGAATTCGGTGCGCTCGCCCATGGCAGCCGGGCTGTTCCGGCAATTGTTTGGGCAGAACATCTATGTCGGCTCGGCTGGCGTGAAAAAAGGCGAGCTCGACCCCTTCGCCGTCGCGGCCATGGAGGAAATCGGTCTCGATATTTCAAAGCATCGTCCGCAAACCTTCGAGGAGATCGAGGAATGGGAGGGCTTCAATTTCGATGTCATCGTTACCCTCTCGCCCGAGGCGCATCACCGGGCGCTGGAAGTCACGCGCACGATTGCCACCGATGTTGAATATTGGCCGACACCCGATCCAACCAATACCGAAGGCAGCCGCGAACAACGCCTCGATGCCTACCGGGCAGTGCGCGACATGCTGATGCAACGCATCCGGACGCGGTTCGGCGGCCATCCGGGCGGCAATGAGTGAGGCAATGGCGAGAGCATCCTATCGGTTGTTAATTCGCGGCGTTTCCGCTAGGTTCCGCGCCCATTCAAGGACTTCGACGATGAGGCGAAGCCCGGTTGAGATGATCCGGGGCCTAACAACGCTGGATTTCAATGGCGAAGGAAGAACTTCTGGAATTTCCCGGTGTCGTGACGGAGCTGCTCCCCAACGCCACCTTTCGCGTGAAGCTCGAGAACGAGCACGAGATTATCGCTCACACGGCCGGCCGCATGCGCAAGAACCGCATTCGCGTACTTGCCGGAGACAAAGTTCTCGTCGAGATGACACCCTACGATCTAACCAAGGGCCGCATCACGTACCGCTTCAAGTGATCGCAGATCGCTTATCCATTAGATTCGCACCTCTCTCAATCACAGACGCCGCGGCGCAAGACAGATGATCGGCCGGCCAAAACTCGTTCTCGCTTCCGGTTCGCCGCGCCGGCTGAGCCTCATCAATCAGGCCGGCATCGAGCCCGACGCGCTGCAACCCGCCGACATCGACGAGACGCCAAAGAAGGGCGAGTTGCCGCGCGCCTGCGCAAATCGTCTAGCGCGTGCAAAAGCTGAAGCGGCGTTGGCGGCCGTGCGCATCGACGAACAATTACGCGGTTCATTCATCATCGCTGCCGATACGGTGGTCGCGGTTGGCCGCCGTATTCTTCCTAAGGCCGAGATGCTGGATGAGGCGGCGCAATGCCTGCGCCTGCTATCGGGACGCAACCATCGCGTTCATACCGCGATCTGCATGGTGACGCCGAAGGAGGCATTTCGCCAGCGCCTGGTGGAAACGCGGGTGCGTTTCAAGCGGCTCTCGGATGCGGATATCGAGGCCTATCTCGCGTCGGGAGAATGGCGCGGCAAGGCGGGCGGCTATGCGGCGCAGGGGCTTGCAGGTTCTTTTATCGTCAAGATCGTGGGTTCCTACAGCAACGTGGTCGGCCTTCCGCTCTACGAGACGACGTCGCTGCTTTCGGGCGAGGGCTACCCCGTGCATTTCGGCTGGCTCAGCGCATAAGATCGCGGCCGTCGGTAACGCGGAGTATCCATGAATCTCGCGCTCTGGCTCGAACGCGCAGGCAAAAGCCATCCGCATCAGCCGGCGGCCGGCTATGGCACACAGGTGGTTCTCGACTATGGCCAGCTCGCCGGCAGGGTCGCGCGGCTTGCCGGGGCGTTGCGCGGCGATCTCGGGCTCGTTCCCGGCGACCGCGTCGCCATCGTCGCCAAGAATTCTGTCGCCTATCTCGAGGTGCTCTATGCGATCTGGCACGCTGGTCTTGCCGCCGTTCCAGCCAATGCCAAACTCCACGGCGCCGAGCTCGGTTATATTCTCGAACATTCCGGCGCGCGCGTATGCATTGCCTCGGAAGGTCTTGACGCCGAGATCGCGCCGCACGCGCCGAAAAGTCTCGAACGGTTCATCGTGATCGGCGGAAAGGATTATGCGCGTCTCTGTGCCGCCGATCCAATTGCTGTCGCGCCACGCGCGGGCGACGATCTGGCATGGCTATTCTACACCTCCGGTACGACAGGCCGGCCGAAAGGCGCCATGCTGACCCATCGCGTGCTCTCCGTCGCAAGCCACGCTTACGCCGCCGAGGTCGATCCGATCATGTTAGGGGACGCGATTCTGCACGCCGCGCCGATGAGCCACGGCTCGGGTCTCTACATCATGGCGCATGTGGCAAAGCTTGGCGTGAATGTTATTCCGGAATCCGGCGGCTTCGAGCCGAATGAGATCTTCCAGCTGTTTGGCCGTTGGCAACGCGTCTCGATGTTTGCCGCGCCGACGATGATCAAACGCCTCGTCGATAGCGCCGCGGAATGCGATCCGAAAAATATTCGCACCATCATCTGGGGCGGCGCGCCGATGTACCTGGAGGACGCGTTGCGCGCACTCGATCGCTTCGGTCCGCGCCTCGCCCAGATTTATGGTCAGGGCGAGAGCCCAATGACGATCGCGACGCTTGCCAAAGAGGACATTGCCGACCGCGCGCATCCGCGCTGGCGCGAGCGGCTCGCCTCCGCAGGGCGGCCCTTTGCGTGCGTGGACGTGATCGTCGCAAACGCACAGGATGAAGCGCTGCCGGCCGGTGAGACCGGCGAAATTCTTTGCCGCGGCGACGTGGTCATGCCGGGCTATTGGAACAACCCCGACGCCACCGCGTCGTCGCTGCGCGGCGGTTGGCTGCATACCGGCGACGTCGGCGCATTCGACCCCGATGGCTATCTGACGCTGAAAGATCGTTCCAAGGATCTCATCATCTCCGGCGGCTCCAATATCTATCCGCGCGAAGTCGAGGAGGTGCTGCTCAAGCATGACGCCGTACGCGAGGTTTCGGTGATCGGCCGGCCCGATCGCGAATGGGGTGAAATCGTCGTCGCCTACGTGGTCGGCGCGGCGCGTCCGGCCGAGCTCGATGCATTGTGCTTGAGCGAGATCGCCCGCTTCAAGCGGCCGAAGGATTATGTCTTCATCGATGCGCTGCCGAAAAACAATTACGGCAAGATCCTGAAAACGGAATTGCGCGCAATGGATGCAAAGCGAGGACAGCAACATGGCTGATCGTCTGAAGGGTAAGGTCGCGATCGTAGTCGGCGCCGGCTCAATCGGGCCGGGGTGGGGAAACGGCAAGGCGACGGCCGTCACTTTTGCGCGCGAAGGTGCCAAGGTCCTTTGCGCGGACATCAACCTCGCGGCGGCGGAAGAGACGGTCGGCATTATCAAGGGCGAGGGCTTAGAAGCGCGCGCGCATCGCGCCGATGTCACCAAATCCGCCGAGGTCGCCGGGATGGTCGAAGCCTGTCTTAAGGCTTATGGCCGTATCGACATTCTCGACAACAATGTCGGTATCGCGGCGGTCGGCGGCGTGGTCGAGGTCAGCGAAGCCGATTGGGATCGCGTCATGGCGATCAATCTCAAGAGCTGCTACCTCGGCATGAAGCACGCCATTCCGGCGATGGAAAAGCAGGGCGGCGGCGCGATCATTAATATCGCCTCGATCGCCGGCATCCGCTACACGGGGGTTCCCTATGCGAGCTACTACGCCAGCAAAGCGGCGATGATTCATTTGACGCGCACCACCGCCGCGCAATACGCGCCGAAGAAAATCCGCGTGAACGCCATCCTGCCCGGGCTGATGGAGACGCCGATGGTGCTCAAGTCCGCGGGGTTGGCGGCGGCTTACGGCGGCGAAGAGGAAGTGTGGAAGGCGCGCGCCAAGCAGGTGCCGATGGGTTTTGGCGGCAACGCCTGGGACGTTGCCTTCGCCGCGCTCTATCTTGCCAGCGACGAAAGCCGCTATGTCACCGGCATCGAACTCGTCGTCGATGGCGGCGTGACGCTGAAATATGCCTGAGCCCCACTATCTGTTTCCCATGAGCGGTCCCACTCTCGCCCCGGAAAAGCCCTGTCCGATCTGCGGCAAGCCCGCCGCCGAACAAACGCGGCCGTTCTGCTCCAAACGCTGCGCCGATATCGATCTCAATCGCTGGCTGTCCGGCGTTTACACGGTGCCGGTGGTCGAGCGGCAGGACGATACCGATCCGGACGCGCAAAAACCGGATGAGCAGGAATGAGACCGGTGCAGCCCCGCGATAGCGCCGCCGTGCTGCAACCGGCGGAAGTTTGGCCGGACCGCCTGTTCGAGACGTTCAAGCGCGCCGATATCCGCCAGGTCGGTTACGTGCCGGACGCGGGCCATTCGCGGCTGATCGAGCGCTGCAAGGCCGATCCCGCAATCCGCGACGTCGTGCTCACGACCGAGGAGGAAGGCATCGCGCTCGCGGCCGGCGCCTGGCTCGGCGGCGAGCGCGCAGCGTTGCTGATGCAGTCGAGCGGCGTCGGCAATTGCGTCAACATGCTTTCGCTCGCGCGCACATGCCGATTTCCGCTCGCGATGTTCGTCACCATGCGCGGCGAGTGGGAGGAGTTCAATCCGTGGCAGGTGCCGATGGGCTCGATCGTCGAGCCGGTGCTCGAGCTTTGCGAGGCGGAGGTGCTACGCGTGCACGAGCCTGACGAGGTCGAAGGGACGGCGGCGCGCGCGCTGCAGCGCGCATTCGATGGCGACCGCATTGTTGCCGTCCTGCTGTCGCAGCAACTGATCGGCCGCAAGGTATGGACGAAGTGATGCTGGATCGCAGAACGGTCATCGCAACCTTGCTGGCGAAAAGGCCGGGCGATCTCCTCGTCGTTCCGGGATTGGGCTCGACGACCTGGGATCTCGCCTCGCTCGGCGACGACGACCGCAACTTTTATATCTGGGGCGCCATGGGGGGCGCCGCGATGATGGGCTTAGGCCTCGCGCTGGCGCGGCCGGACAAGCGCGTCGCCGTCATCACCGGCGACGGCGAAATGCTGATGGGCTTGGGGAGCTTAGGCACGATCGGCCTGCAGCGCCCGAAAAATCTCGCCATCGTCGTCTTCGACAACGGCCGCTATGGCGAGACCGGCATGCAGGAAAGCCACACCGCGCGCGCCGTGGATTTGAATGCCGTTGCCCGCGGTTGTGGGATCGAGACGATCCTTGACGTGACAGATGCGACGCAGTTACGGGGGCTCGCCAGTAGATTATTGGCATTCGATAACCTCTTCTTTGCGCGCGTGCGCATCGCGGCCGACGATCCGCCGCGGGTGCTGCCGATGCGCGACGGCGTCGAATTGAAGCAACGCTTCCGCCGCGCCATTGGCGCCGAGCGCTGATGCCGCGCATTCGATGATTGCTAAGCCGTTTGTCTGGACAGGCCGCGACGCTGCCTCTATAACGCCCGCGCTCTTTCCCTACGCCGCTGGAACGCGGCTCGGCGCCCAGGTAGCTCAGTTGGTAGAGCACGTGACTGAAAATCACGGTGTCGGTGGTTC
>JACQTM010000141.1 GCA_016210825.1 Hyphomicrobiales bacterium | reverse complement strand
TATCAGGGGCGGCTTGAACCATCTTGCGATGATGTACGAGCGCCTTGATGCGCTGGCGCGGCAGCAAGCCCGATTTTGTGCCGATATCCGCGAGCGGGCCGGTAGCCTCGAGAAAGGCTCCCGTATGCGCCGGCGGCTTGAGCGTTCTGAGTGCCATGGGATCGAATTCTTTGCGATGCGTGCCGAAATTGTGACAACCGATCAGGGTCAATTCACGACACGGTACCGCCATCGACATACTGGCCGATGCTGGAATTGACGCCAACTCGAATTGAGCGTAACAATGCCAATTATCCCGTGGTCATTTGAGCCGGCCGGCTTGCAGCCACGTAAAATAAATCGCTAAAAGGCCGGGGACGCGTGTGCCCGGCCAGGATATTTCCGGCCGGGTTTTTTGTTGCGCCGCAGGAGGTCGCCATGTCCGTGTCCCGTGTTTACCGCTATCGCCCCGAAACGCGCCTCGTTCACGCAGGAACGCTGCGATCGCAGTTCGGCGAGACCTCCGAAGCTTTGTTTCTCACCCAGGGCTACGTCTACGACAGTGCCGCACAGGCCGAGGCCCGATTCAAGGGCGAGGACCCGGGCTACCAGTATTCACGCTTCTCGAATCCCACCGTCTCGATGTTTGAGACGCGGATGGCTGAGTTCGAGGGCGCGGAAGCCGCCCGCGCTACCGCGACCGGCATGGCCGCGGTCACGCTCGCGCTATTGGGGCAGGTGCGCTCGGGTGACCATGTCGTCGCGGCGAAGGCCTTGTTCGGCTCCTGCCGCTACATCGTTGAGGATTTTTTGCCGCGCTACGGTGTCACTTCGACGCTGGTCGATGGCACCGATCTTGGCCAGTGGCGAAAGGCCGTCCGCAAAAACACCAAAACCTTCTTTCTTGAAACTCCCACAAACCCGACGCTCGACGTGCTCGACATCACGGCAATCGCCGAGATCGCGCATGCGGCCGGGGCGACGCTCGTGGTGGATAACGTGTTCTCAACGCCGCTGTGGCAGAGCCCGCTCACGCTCGGTGCCGATTGCGTCGTCTATTCGGCGACGAAACACATCGACGGCCAGGGGCGCTGTCTTGGCGGCGTCATTCTTGGCTCCGAGGAATTCATCCAGAAGCACATCCACATGCTGATCCGCCAGACTGGGCCCTCGCTCTCCCCGTTCAACGCTTGGGTGCTGCTCAAGGGGCTGGAGACGCTTGCCGTGCGCGTCCGTCGGCAGACCGATACGGCCGCGACCGTCGCCGTGGCGCTCGCCGATCACAAGAAGATCTCGCGCCTGATCTATCCCGGCCGCCCCGATCATCCGCAGGTCGAGGTGGTGCGCAAGCAGATGCGCGGCGGGTCGACGCTCGTTGCTTTCGAGATCAAGGGCGGCAAACGCGCCGCCTTCCGCTTCCAGGATGCGCTCAAGCTCGTGCGCATCTCCAACAATCTCGGCGACGCCAAGAGCTTGATCACGCATCCGGCGACGACTACGCATCAGCGCCTCACTCCGGCGCAGCGCGCCGAGCTCGGCATCAGCGACGGATTGGTGCGGTTTTCAGCCGGCCTCGAGCATCCCGACGATGTGGTGAACGATCTTCTGGCGGCGCTCGAAGCGGCATGACCCGGGCGCCGTCAGCGCGCAGGAACAGCGGTCGCGGTCTGGGTGGAGCGGTTCACGCTCTCGGCAATCGCATTGCCCAGCAATTGCGCGACGCAGTCATAGCTCCAGTCGTTCATGTGCAATTCATCGTTCGCCAGAAACGTTTCGAACGGAATACGTGCCACTTGCCGCCAATGGCGCATGACCGCGAAACGGTGGAATAAACCGACATGCTCGGCCTTGGCCGTCGTTGCAATCAGATCGACCATGTTGTCGGCGTCGCGCTTGGCGAGAACCTTCGGCGCGAATTGCGGATCGATCAGGATAACATCGGACCCCGCGGATTTCAGCCGCGTCAAGCCCTCTTGCAGGAGCTTGGTGGTGGGTGGCAATGGATTGTCGCGGAGGATGGTGTTGGTGCCGATCTGCCAGATTACCAAATCGGGATTTTCCGCAATCACGGCTTGATCGAATCGCGCGACCATATCGCACGCCTCCTCGCCGTTGGCACCCTGGTTGAGTACCGTAATCGGCACGTTCGGAAATCGTTGCTGTAGAATTACCGCGAGACGGCTCGGATAGGACGCCGCGGGCGAAGTCGCACCCGCGCCCGCGGTCGAGGATGAGCCAATGGCGACAATCTTCAAGGGTTGCCTGGCGGCGATGCGGCGAGCGGTGCGCGTAAGCGAATGATCGAGGCGTGTGATGTCGGCGGGTGCCGCGCAGTTGGCGCGCGCGCCCATGCCAAGGTTTGCCTTGGTCAGTTCGGGCGATTCAGCAAATGCGGATGGGCCGGCGCCGGCGGCAATCACTGCCGCGGCGCCGAAAATTGGCAAATAAAAAGGGCGGAGGGCGATCGTCACTTGGGTGTCCTCGTCGCCGCATCATTGAGATGCGCAGCATCGATCACCATTGCCGCAACCGCACGGCCGATGCAATCGTGTACGCGTTGCGCGGTTTTACTGTTCTTGCTGCCTGCATAGAGATCGAAAGCGCCGGTGTCATTCCAGTAGTGCATGATCGCGAGGCGATCGAACAAGGGCACTTCGTTTTCGCGCGCAATTTCACGCATGTTATCGGCATAGACGGAGAGCGCAATCACCAACTCCGTTCTCGGACTGTATTGCATGTTCATCAGAATGACGTCCGATCCCTTGTCGTGCAGTTTGTCGACTCCCGAATCGAGGACTGCGCGAAACTGATCGGGTTCCACCCCGCGCATGGCATCGACCGTTCCCGTCTGCCATACCACCAAATTCGGCTTCAGATCGACGATTATTTTATCGATATCCTTGGTCATATCGGCGGCTGTTTGGCCCATTTTGGCCAAGGAAACGACGCTGACGGCCACCCCCGGCAGCCGCTGCGTGAGCGCCACCTGGAGCCGCGCCGGGTAGGCGCTTGCCACGCCATCCGGACCTGCCAATGCCGAGGAACCCGTACCGAAAACGACGACATTCAGCTGCCGGTTATTCTTGACCGCCGCGGTGACATGGTTGAGTGCGCTTTCACTGAACAGCAGGTTGCCCGGCACATCGCAGGCTTCCTGCGCCGCCGCGGTGCTCACAGCAGCCAACCAAATTACGGTTAATGCGGCGATCAATGGTCTCATGCCTCGCCCCCCGCGAGGTCGGCCTGGGCGATCTTACGTCGCCCTCCGGGTCCGCGTCCTTCGGCATTCTTATACCACGTCAGGAGCCACGCCGTGGCAATCATTGCGGCGATGCCTAACACGCTGATGATCACCTGCATGACAACCTTGCTGGAAATCTCAACCATGGCGAAATGACCGGCAAACGCGAGGAAGACCCCGAGACAGAATATTTCAAGCGAATGCTCGCCGCACAAAATCGCAGGCTTCAGCCAAGCGGATTTAAGGCCGGCCCAATCCCGCGGCAGGAAGCGGATGACGAGTGCGGCAAGTGCGAGAAAATGCGCAAAGCGCAGCACGTCGAGATTGGTCTTGGAAATCGGATAGATGATTTCAGCAAGCCAGTTTGGCATGTAAATCGCGGTCCGCGGGAAATGCCAGGTCATCGTGACAGCGAATGCAAAAATCAGATAAACGATCGCGATCACCATCGTTACGGGCGAACGGATGACACGCCCGAGACGATCGGCGCCGCCAAGCGCGCACCATGCGCCGAACACGAACAACAGCTGCCATGCGAATGGATTGAAGAACCACGTCCCGCTTGGATACGCGCGCAGATTCCAGTTGAATTCCCAGACCAGCGCGTAAACCACGACTGATCCCGCCAGCGCCAGCGTCGCCTTGCGCTGAAGCAGCCAAAGGATGGGCGGAAATAACAGCAGCAAAATTATGTAGAGCGGCAGCACGTCCATGTTGACCGGTTTGAACTTAAGCAGCATCGCCTGAATAATCGTGACGTCGGGCTGCTGGAAGAATTCGAGGATCTTCATTTCCTCGGCGTAGAGCGGATTTTCAAACCCCTGAGCCACATAAGAGATTTCCGCGAGATAGATCATCAGCAAGAAAATATGCGCGACATAGATCTGCCACACGCGCTTGAGGATGCGCGCGCTCGCCACCACGAGGCCACGCTCCTGCATGGCGCGACCATAAACGAAGGCGGCGGTATAGCCGGAAATAAAGATGAAGATTTCAGTCGCATCGCTGAATCCGTAGTTGCGGATTGTGATCCAACTCACAATGTTGGACGGAATATGGTCGAGAAAGATCAACCACAATGCCAAACCTCGAAAAAGATCGAGCCGCAAATCGCGTTCTGTCGTGATCGCGGGGACTTCGGGGGCCATCGGCACCATTCCAGGATCGTCGGACTTAAATTAATGGCTATTGCCGGATTGAAATTCCAGCCCGGAAAGCGGCGAATTGTGGAGCTATCGTAGCGTAGCCATTGCAAGTCCAGGCGTGAGGTTATTCACTATCGCACGATAAGGCCACGTCACGTAGACCCGAAGAACGAGATCGATCCGTCCCATGTACCGTGCCGTCACCCGCGATATCGAGGTCACCGTAAAGCCGCGCTTTCTCGCCGAGCGCTCCTCCCCGCAAAGCGGCCAATACTTCTGGGCCTATACGATTGGCATCACCAATCGTGGTCGCCAGGCGGTGCAGCTCAAGACTCGCTATTGGCACATCACCGACGCCACGGGGCGGGTTCAGGAGGTCCGTGGCGCGGGCGTGGTCGGCGAGGAACCATTGCTGCAGCCCGGTGACTTCTACGAATACACGAGTGGCGTGCCGCTGCCGACGCCCTCGGGATTCATGGCCGGCAGCTACGGCATGATCACGGTTACCGGCGAAAAATTCGATATCGAGATACCCGCTTTTTCGCTCGATTCGTCGCACGCCGAGCGCACGATCAATTGACGTCGATCAGGACGATTCCACAACTTCCTGCGGCGAAAACTCATAGGTGCGGTTGCAGAACTCGCAGGTGACGGAAATGACGCCATTTTCGACCATCTGGTTGCGGTCGTCCTGCGAGAAGCTGCGTAACATCGATGACACACCGGGCCGCGAGCACGAACAGGCGGCGGCGATGTCCACGCTCCGGAAGACCCGCACGCCACGCTCATGAAAGAGCCGATAGACGAGACGCTCGCTCGATATTTCCGGGTCGATCAATTCGATGTCTTCCACGGTTGCGATCAGCGACCGTCCCTCCACCCAGGCGTCGTCTTCGGGAACGATATGCGGCACTACGCCCTCGGGCGCGTCGCCAGGATCGAGATCCGCGCGGCGCATGCGCTCTTCCGACTTCGGGAGAAATTGCAGCATGACGCCGCCGGCACGCCAACGATGACGCGCGCCCTGCGGATCGCGGCGCAATTCCTCGGCGACCGCGAGGCGCACGCGGGTTGGAATCTGTTCGGAACGGCGAAAATACTCGTGCGCGGCTTGTTCGAGCCCCCCGCCATCGAGCGCGACGAGCCCCTGATAGCGATTCATGTCGGGTCCACGATCAATGGTCATCGCGAGATGACCCTTGCCGAGCAGCGCGCCGGCATTGATTTCACCCGCTGCGATCGCCGCCGCGATGCGCGTCTTGTCGAACCGCGCGCAGGCGCGGACCTTACCGGGCGTCGTGAAATCGACGATCAGCATGCGCACGGGGCCGTCGGTCTGGGTTTGCAGGATGAAGCGGCCCTCGAACTTGAGTGCCGAGCCGAATAACACGCCGAGCACGATTGCCTCGCCGAGCAGCGTCGCCACCGGCGCTGGGTAATTGTGTCGGGTCAGAATTTCGTCCACCGCCGGTCCGAACCGCGCGACACGGCCACGCAGATCGAGCGCGGCCACCTCGAAGGGCAGGATGGAATCGTCAGCCGAGATCGCCGACGGCGCGCGGGTGGGGATGGCGATATCGGTCATTGCGCCTCCGCATGCAGGCACCAGCTAAGGATGCTCTTCTGGGCGTGCAGGCGGTTCTCCGCCTCGTCGAAAACCACCGATTGCGGACCATCCATCACCTCGTCGGTAACCTCCTCACCGCGATGAGCCGGCAGACAATGCATGAACAAGGCACCAGGCTTCGCCAACTTCATGAGCGCGCCGTTGACCTGATAGGGCTTTAGCAGATCGTGCCGGTGACCGGCGGATTTCTCGTCGCCCATCGACACCCAAGTGTCGGTGACCACGCAATCGGCACTGCGCACGGCGATACTAGGATCGCTGCCGAGCTCGATGGCCGCGCCGGCCTTCGTCATCCAGTCGGTGAGCCATTTTGGCGGCTTAAACTCGGGCGGTGTCGCCACCTGCAGACGAAAGGCGAAGCGTTCGGCCGCGTGCATCCAGGAGGCCAACACGTTGTTGGCGTCCCCGGTCCAAGCGACGATCCGCCCTTTGATCGGGCCGCGATGCTCTTCGAAGGTCATGACGTCGGCGAGCACCTGGCAGGGATGCGAACGCTTGGTCAGCCCGTTGATCACTGGAACGGCTGCGTGCCGTGCCAATTCGACTACGACGTCGTGATCGAGCGTACGCACCATGATCGCATCCACATAACGCGAAAGTACGCGCGCGGTATCGGCAATGGTCTCGCCGCGTCCAAGCTGCATCTCTGGGCCGGTAAGCACAATGGTGTCGCCGCCGAGCTGGCGCATGGCGACGTCGAAGGAAACGCGCGTACGCGTCGAAGGCTTGTCGAAGATCATGGCGAGCATTTGACCGGCCAGCGGCCGCCCCGAGCCATTCCGGCTCTCGCGGCGCGCGGCCTTCATGGCGCGCGCGGACGCGATCATGCCGCGTAATGTCTCGGCCGGAATATCGCAGAGATCGAGGAAATGCCGGATATCGTTGGCACTCACACCGCGGCTCCCTGCTTGGTCGCAGCCGCCGGTGCGCGCGCCAAGTGCGCGCAGGCGCGGTCGATCATTGCAATGGCTTCGCCGATCTCCGCATCGCCGACAATGAGTGGCGGGAGCAGGCGGACAACGTTATCGCCGGCAGCAACGGTGAGTAGTTTTTCCGCCCGCAATGCGTTGACGAGATCGCCGTTGGGCCCGACCGCGCGCAAACCGATCAGCAAGCCCTCCCCGCGCACCTCCGCGATGACGGTCGGATACTTGTCTTTAATCTCCGCCAGCCGCTGCTTGAGCACAAGGGCGCGCTTGCGCACATTGTCGATGAAGGCCGGATCGAGCACCACATCGAGCACGGCATTGCCGACCGCCATAGCCAGCGGGTTGCCGCCGAACGTCGAGCCATGGGTGCCAGTGGTCATGCCCTTGGACGCTTCGGCGGTGGCAAGGCAGGCGCCGAGCGGAAAGCCGCCACCGATGGCTTTGGCGATCGCCATGATGTCGGGTGTCACACCCGCGCGCTGATAGGCGAACAATTCGCCGGTCCGGCCGATGCCAGTTTGCACCTCGTCAAAAATAAGCAGTAGCCCGCGCTCGTCGCAAAGCTTTCGGAGCGATTTGAGGATTTGCGGCGACGCCACGCGCACACCGCCCTCGCCTTGAATCGGTTCGATCAAGATCGCAGCCGTCGCCTCGCCCAATGCGCGCTTGGTGGCCTCAAAATCGGCGAATGGCACTTGATCGAAGCCGTCGACCGGCGGTCCGAATCCTTCGAGATATTTCTGCTGCCCACCCGCTGCAATGGTTGCAAGGGTACGGCCATGGAATGCGCCCTCATAGGTAACGATGCGGTAGCGCTCGGGCTTGCCATTCGCCGCGTGAAACTTGCGCGCCATCTTGATCGCGCATTCCATCGCTTCGGCACCGGAATTGGCGAAGAAAACCGTATCGGCATAGGTCGCAGCGCACAGACGTTGCGCCAGTCGTTCCGCTTCTGGAATCCGGTAAAGGTTAGAGACGTGCCAGACCTTCTGGGCCTGGGCATACAAGGCGTCAACGAGGCGCGGGTGCGCATGGCCAAGCGCGTTGACAGCGACGCCGGCGGCAAAATCAAGGTAACGCGTGCCGTCAGTTGCGATAAGCCAGACCCCCTCGCCCCGCTCGAAGGCAAGGTCGGCGCGCAGATAAGTCGGCAATAAGTTCGACGTCACGTCACGGGTATCCGATTGCGAGTGAATGCGGAGAAATGAATTGTGCCGCCTCTTCGGGCGGCACGCGGTGATATTGTATTTGCCCGCCTTGCGCTGTCAATCGAAGGCGATTGCGCGCCGCAATCGACTGCCGCCGCAACAATCGGTGGACATCGGCACGGAAGATGTGGATGCAGCATCGCCGGACTCTTGCGCGGTAGTAACTCGATATTGTACGCTTGTCACCGTCAGATACGACATCTCGTGCGGCGGATAACTTTCTGAGTATTTTCGCGTGGGCGTCACATTGGGTTGGCCATAAGGCTGCCCGATGCGGGGGGTGGATTCTGACGGAGCATTGCCGCCGCGCGGCGCTCCGAACCGGGAGAGACTCATGACGTGGAACGACGAGCGCGTCGAACTTCTCAAGAAGCTTTGGGCGGACGGCTTGTCCGCTTCCCAGATCGCCGCCGAGCTCGGCGGCATCACTCGCAACGCGGTAATCGGCAAGGTGCACAGGCTCGGTCTGTCGGGGCGCGCGAAATCACCATCGTCTTCGTCGCCGCGTCCGCGCAAGTCGCGCGCGCCATCGCATATGATGCGCGTCTCGCGCACCTCCATGCGCGGGAATACGGCGCTTGCTTACGACTACGATGTCGATCCCGAGCCGGAAGTGATCGAGAATATCATTCCCATCGGCCAGCGGCGAACGCTGCTTGAGCTTAATGAAGAAACCTGCCGCTGGCCGATCGGCGACCCGGCGACCGCCGATTTCTTTTTCTGCGGCGGCAAACCAATCGTCGGGCTCCCCTATTGCGGCTATCATTCACGCGTCGCCTATCAGCCGGCTGCGGATCGCCGCCGCGACAGGCGCTCATCCCGGGGATAAAATTCAGGCGATCTTCGCGAAGCGATCGTTGAGCGCATAGCCCGCACCACGCACGGTGCGGATCGGATCCACCGCGCGTCCGCGGTTGAGCGCCTTACGCAGGCGGCCGACATGCACATCCACCGTGCGTTCGTCGATATAGACCTCGCTTCCCCACACGCCATCGAGCAATTGCTCGCGTGATAAGACCCGGCCCGGCCGCTCCATGAAAAATTCCAGCAAACGATATTCGGTTGGGCCAAGGTCGACATCACGGCCGGCGCGGGAGACGCGTTTTTTCTGCCGGTCGAGTTCGATGTCGCCCAGCGTGAGTACATCGGCAATGCGCTCGGGTTTGGCCCGGCGCAGCAGCGCGCCGACGCGCGCGACAAGTTCCGGCACGGAGAACGGCTTGACGATGTAGTCGTCGGCGCCGGTGGCAAGGCCGCGCACGCGCTCGCTCTCTTCTCCGCGCGCGGTTAGCATGATGATCGGCAGATTCTTGGTTTCCGGTCGTGCACGCAGGCGGCGGCAAAGCTCGATCCCGGACAGTCCGGGCAGCATCCAATCGAGCACGATGAGATCGGGCACGCGTTCCTTGAGCCGGGTATCCGCTTCGTCCCCGCGCCCGACAGTCTCGACGTCGTAACCTTCGGATTCAAGATTGTAACGCAGCAGTAGAGTGAGCGGCTCTTCGTCCTCGACGATCAGGATATGGGCCTTGGTGCCGTTCATCGTTAGCTCTCGATCAGCTGCGCATCGGCATCGCGGCGAAGGCCGTCGTATCCCCCTTCGGCCGCTGATCGGCGATTGGATGGCCTTCGATCATGTAATGCACGGTCTCCGCGATATTGGTCGCGTGGTCGCCCATGCGCTCGATATTCTTGGCGCAGAACAACAAATGGATGCAGAAGGTGATGTTGTGCGGATCCTCCATCATGTAGGTGAGGAGCTCGCGGAACAGCGACGTGCACATGGCGTCGATCTCTTCATCGCCGCGCCACACCGCAATGGCGCGCGTCAAATCGCGCGCCGCGTAAGCGTCGAGCACCTCCTTGAGCTGGCCGAGTACCAGCGCCGACATATGTTCGACGCCGCGAATTAGCTTTTGCGGCGGGAAATCCCCGGACAGCGCCAGCACGCGCTTGGCGATATTCTTGGCGAGATCGCCAATGCGCTCCAGATCATTGGCAACGCGCAACGCACTCACGATCTCGCGCAGATCCACCGCCATTGGCTGGCGCCGCGCGATGGTCAGGATTGCTTTTTCCTCGATCTCGCGTTGCAGTGTGTCGATTGATGCATCGAGGGCGATTACGCGTTTGGCGAGATCGAGGTCGCGCCGCACAAGCGCCTCCACCGAATCCGCGATTTCCTTCTCCGCCAATCCGCCCATCTCCGCGACCTTGCGCGTGAGCTGCTGAAGCTCCTCGTCGAATACCTTCAACGTGTGGTCTGACATCGGCATGGCTTCCTCTTATCCAAATCGCCCGGTGATATAATCTTGCGTTTTGCGTTCTTTCGGGCTCGTAAAGATGTTGGTTGTCACGTCAAACTCCACCATCCGTCCAAGGTGCATAAATGCCG
>JACQTM010000139.1 GCA_016210825.1 Hyphomicrobiales bacterium | reverse complement strand
GATCAATAGAATTGCGAAGAGTGACAGTGCAAATCGCATTTTCGTCATGCCCGGCCAACGGGTCCGCGTAAAGCGCGGCCCGATGGTAAACCTTGTGCCGGGCATCCACGTCTTTCGAATCATGCGCAGCGTAAGGACGTGGATGGCCGGGACAAGTTTACACCTGGGCCGGCCCAACGGGTCCGCGCCAACGGGTCGGCGCAAAGCGCCGCCCGATGACAGGCTCCGCGCGGCCCGATGACAGGCTCCGGCCGGACCCAGTTGCCCGGCCATGACGGGAAAAATTATCCGCGGCGCCTTCATTGTAACGTCTGCTGCCGCGGCACCGACGCCTTCACCGCTTTTGTCCATTCGCGGAACGCCTCGCCGGCGTCCGTCGTGTCGAGCCATTCCATCGCCTCGTCGAAGGTTAGCTTTTGATCCTGCGCCTGGCCGACGCCTTCGAACCACGCGCGCACGCCTTCCGGCAGCAGCGGGAAATTCAACTTGAAGCACTGCAACGGCTTGCCACCGCATGCGCGGGTGCGCCGGCAGGCAGTGCGGTTGCACAGCCGCCACAGGTTGAGCACATCGCTCCAGCCACGCATTACGCGGTCGCGTGTCGTGTCGTGGACGGAATTGTTTTCTGTCATCGGTGGAATCCTTCTGTTGTGTGGAAGGTGGTAACTGGCCGCTTTTCCTTTCCAGTCGTTCCCGCGACCCGTCTTCGCCAAGGCTTCGACGGGCTGATGACTGAGCCCTCCGAAGCGTGAGCGAAGGAGGGAAGCGGGAACCCATAACCGCCGGCTTCTCCGTATCGTGAGGGCGGTGGCTATAGGTCCCGGCTCGCGCTCGCGTCTGCTCGCTTGGCCGGGACGACCGGGGAATAGAACCAACGCTCCGCCGCCCGTATTCTTTGCAAAGGCGCCGGGTGCGCCTTCATTCCCGTCTCCCTCGACGCCAGGGCGCGAGGGGGAGTCGACCCCCGACCAAAGGTCGAGGGGGATGGCGCGCCGAGCGGCGCAACCAGTTCAATGTGTGCGGCTCCTTTCGGAACCGCCGCGCCCTTCGGCGCGCCATCGCGGCGTTCTCTCCCGTGACTTTCGTCACGGTACCGGCGCCGGGCCGCGCTTTCTTCCGGGTATTTTAGCCCGGACAGTCAGCGAGCTCCTCGCGGGGATCCGTAGTGACCCCGGGCGGTGCCCCGACGCCGCCCGAGTGCAGGTCTTGCGAAACCTGTCCGCGGGCGCCGCATCCCATCCCGCAATCAAGACGCCTCATGACAGCGCCCTCGCAATCTGCCGAACTCGCAAACTTTACGAGTTCGGTTGGATGGGGTTATATGAATATAATCCTATAGTGAGAATTGTCAAGCGTGAATGAATTGGCGCGCGGCACTATCGATATAATCAGCCGCGTAGCCGGCGTGAACGAAAGCAATGCCGGCGGGGTTAGCAATGCAATGAACGACAGCGAAGGAGGCTCTCATGCGTCGAATCTTCGCCCTGATTGCGCTCGTGTTGGCGCTTCTTGCTACGTCCGGACACTCGACGGAGGCGCGAGAATATCCCTGGTGCGCCTACCACGACTGGTCCACCTACAATTGCGGCTTTGTAAGCTTTCAGCAGTGCCTTGCGACCATCAGCGGCATCGGCGGCTGGTGCGCTCGAAATCCGTGGACTTATTACGCTCCGCAAGACAAAGCGCCTTACCGCAAGCGCCCTCGCGGATAGAAAGCGTGCGGCGGGTTCATTGAAGCAAGACCGCCGGGATTGGCGCCGTAACTACTCGCGTATGACGACACGAAATTCGGATTCGCGTGGGCACGGCGTTTAACGCCATGGCCCATCCTACCTTGCTTCACCGGCGCGGAGATGGTCGACTATCATCCAAACGATAACGGCCGATAATACCTTGGGGGGAGTAAATGAAAAAATTTATCGTTGCGCTTGCGCTAACGGCTATTGCCGGCATCGCGGGTGTGCAAGCGCAGACTTATCCGACGCGTTCGATCACGCTCATCGTGCCGTTCCCGCCGGGCGGTTCGACGGACACGATCGCGCGCATCATGGCCGAGCGGATGCGCACCGTTCTCGGCCAGCCGATCATCATCGAAAACGTCGGCGGCGCCGGAGGCAGCATCGCGGTCGGGCGGCTCGCCCGCGCGGCGCCCGACGGCTACACGATCGACATCGGCCAGTGGGATACCCATGTCGGCAGCATCATCTATGCCCTGACCTACGATCTGCAGAAGGATTTCGAGCCGATCGGGCTGATGTCGATCAATCCGCAGCTGATGGTCGGCAAGAAAGCCCTGCCGGCGAACGGCCTCAAGGAGCTTATCGCCTGGATGAAGGCAAACCCCGACAAGATCACGTTCGTCAACCAGAATGCCGCAGCGCAGGTGACCGGCATTCTGTTTCAGCAGGCGACCGGCCAGAAGGTTCAGTTCATCCCCTATCGCGGCGCAGGCCCCGCCATGACGGACCTGGTCTCCGGGCAAGTCGACCTGCTGGTGGTTCAGGCCGCGGTCGCGCTGCCGCAGTTGCAGTCGGGAACGATCAAGGCGGTCGCGAACCTGTCACCGCAACGCTCCAAGGCGTTGCCGGACATTCCGACCTCGGACGAAGGCGGCGTGCCCGGGCTCTATATGTCGGGATGGTTCGGGTTTTTCGCGCCCAAGGGAACGCCGAAGGACATCATCGCCAAGCTCAATGGCGCTATGGTGCAGGCGCTCGCCGATCCGGCCATTGCTAAGCGCTTCGCCGAACTCGGACTGGACGTCGCCTCGCGCGAGCAGCAGACGCCGGAGGGGCTCGTCGCGTTCCAGAAAGCCGAGATCGAGAAATGGTGGCCGATCATCAAGTCCACCGGCATCAAGGTGAATTGACCAGCGGGCTCATGATCGATCTGGCACCCCGGGATGACAGCATTTGTCATCGCCGGGCTTGTCCCGGCGATCCCGCTTAGGATGGCACGGCGCGTCCCTAAGCGGGATGCGCGGTTCAAGCCCGCGCATGACGACGAGGAAATTACCGCGTGAATTTCTTATATTTGATCCGGTGCGGGATGGTGGAATCGGTCCCCAGGCGGCGCATCTTATCGGCCTCGTAATCCTGGAAATTGCCCTCGAACCATTCGACATGGCTGTCGCCCTCGAAGGCGAGGATGTGCGTGGCGATGCGGTTGAGGAACCAGCGGTCGTGCGAGATCACCACGACGCAGCCAGAGAAGCCGAGCAGGGCGTCTTCGAGGGCGCGCAAGGTGTCGGCGTCGAGGTCGTTGGTCGGCTCGTCGAGTAACAGCACGTTGCCGCCGCGGCGGATCATTTTCGCCAGGTGCAGGCGATTGCGCTCGCCGCCGGAGAGGACCCCGGACTTCTTCTGCTGGTCGGCGCCCTTGAAGGCGAAGGAGGCGACGTAGG
>JACQTM010000146.1 GCA_016210825.1 Hyphomicrobiales bacterium | reverse complement strand
GGTTCGAACGCGGCAAGACCATCCTGCGCCATTCCGATCAATGGAGTGCCGATCGACTGGTGCGCGCCGCCTTCCGGCGCGAGCGTGATCCCCGATGGCGTCGCGACGAGAATGAATCGCGCGTCTTGATAGCAGGCGTAGTTGAGTGCATCGAGCCCGCGCGCGATGAACGGATCGTACAGTGTGCCGATGGGGAGAAGGCGTTCGCCGTTGATGGTGTGCGAGAGGCCGAGCGCGGACAACAGAATGAACAGGTTCATTTCCGCGATACCGAGCTCGATGTGCTGGCCCTTGGGCGAAAACGCCCAATTAAACGTGGATGGAATTCGCTCGCTCTTGAATATGTCGGCCATGACCTCGCGCGCGAACAGACCGCGCCGATTGACCCAACCTCCGAGATTGGTCGAGACAGTGACATCCGGCGAGGCGGTGACGATGCGCTTGGTGAATTCGGCGGCGTCGCGGCCGATCTCATTGAGAATGTTGCCGAAGCCCATTTGCGTCGACATGGACGGTTGGATTGTGACCGGCAATGCATCGGGGATGTCGATGGGCGGCGACTTGCGATGCGCGGGTCGCGCAGCGAAAGGCGCGCGCGCAATGAAGGACTGAAATTTTTCCTCCGGCAGCGGTAGGCCCTCGAACTTGTCCCATTCGTGGCCTTCGCGCACGCTCATTGTCTTGCGGAAAGTGTCCATCTGTACCGGCGTCATCAGGCCGGCGTGATTATCCTTGTGACCGGCGAAAGGCAGACCGAAGCCCTTGATCGTGTAGCAGATGAAGCACGTTGGCCGGTCGTGATCGACGGCGCGGAACGCATGCGTGAGCGATGGAAGATCATGACCGGCAAGATTGGTCATGAGCCGCGCCAGCTCGTCGTCCGATCTTTTTTCGATCAGTCGCGTGACGTCACCCTGGTCACCGAGATCGTCGTTGAGATGCTTGCGCCACGCCGCGCCGCCCTGGAATACCAGCGCCGAATAGAGCTGGTTCGGACAATTGTCGATCCAAGCGCGTAAGCGTTCGCCGCCGGGTTCGGCGAAGGCTTCCTGCAACAACGATCCGTATTTGAGGATGACGACGTCCCAGCCGAAATCGCGGAACAGCGCCTCATAGCGCTGCCATAGACCCTCGCGGACGACGGCATCGAGACTCTGGCGATTATAATCGATGATCCACCAGCAATTGCGCAGGCCTTGCTTCCAGCCCTCCAAGATCGCCTCGAAGATGTTGCCTTCGTCGAGTTCCGCATCGCCGACCAGGGCAATCATGCGGCCTTCTGGCGAATTGCCCGGGAAGTGCGCGCGCACATAATCCTGCACCAGCGAGGCAAATAGCGTCTGCGCCACACCCAAGCCGACGGAGCCGGTCGAGAAATCCACGTCGTCGATATCCTTGGTTCGCGAGGGATAGCTCTGCGCGCCCTTGTAGCCACGGAACGCCTCGAGCCGCTCACGCGACTGCTTGCCGAACAGATATTGGATCGCGTGGTAGATCGGGCTTGCATGCGGCTTGACCGCGACGCGGTCTTGCGGCCGCAGCACGTCAAAATATAACGCCGTCATGATGGTGGCGAGCGATGCGGACGAAGCTTGATGCCCGCCGACTTTCAACCCGTCGACGTTCTCGCGCACATGATTGGCGTGATGGATCATCCAGCTCGCGAGCCAGAGCACCTTCTTCTCGAGCGCGGCGAGAATGGCGAGGTTGCCCGCATCCGCGGTAACTGTTGGCTTGATTGCCATTAGCGAATCTGCCCCGTCATGATTCCGATTTTATTGATTGTAGCATGCAATCGATCGCAAATGATCGAATGCCGCTGAAGCGCCAATGACGATCCACTCACGGACGATGCCGAGGCGGTTACCAAAAAATTGGCTGATGCGCATGACATTGTCATTGCGTGTTCACGGCGCAAGCAGGACTTGGCGGCATTCCGGCGGAAGCTGGGCCATGGTGATTTGCGGCCGCGGCGCCGGCGGTTCCCTGGGCGGCGGCGGATTGAGAATCTTGTCCTGGAACCAATAGTCCAGATCCTTGCCGCAGCCATCGCCCGCCGGCGTCGGATCCTGCGCCTTACAATTCGTGCTGCCGTCCGGACAGCCGATGCGCAAGTGGAAATGATAATCGTGTCCGTACCACGGGCGTACCTTGTGCAGCCAGTCGCGATCCTTGCCGGCCTCGCGGCACATCGCTTTCTTGATCGCGGCGTTGACGAGAATGCGCTCGACCTCCGCATCCTGCGCCGCCGCCTTGATCACGGCGAAATGCCCGGGCGTCCAGATTTTGGGATCGACGTCACGCTTGTCTGCGGCAACGACGTTGGTCGCCGACATCTCTTCGCGCTCGGTGCGGGTGAGTTCGCGGTTGGGCATCGGCGTGAGCCAGATGTCGGCGTCAAGACCGACCTGGTGACTAAGGTGACCCGTGAGCATCGGGCCGCCGCGCGGTTGCGACATGTCGCCGACGAGCAGACCCGGCCACCCGAGCTTGGTGGCCTTGACGGACAATCGCTCCAGCAGGCTGACCAGTTTCGGATGACCCCAATTGCGATTGCGCGACAGCCGCATCACCTGCCAGGTCTTGCCGTTGATCGGCAGCGCCTTGGCGCCGGCGATGCAGCCGCGCGTATAGAAGCCGATCGAGCGCACCTGCAGATTGGCCGGAATAGTCTTGCGGGCGAATAATTCCTTGGCCGGGGTCTTGGGATCGTTCGGATTGGCGAGCGGGGGTAGCGGCTTCGGATCAACCGTTCCTTTATCCTGCGCGTGCGCTGTCCCGCCGCCGCAGGCGGCGATCAAAGCCAAAATTAACGGGGCCGTGCGATAGTTCATGGACGCATGGTCTAACGGGCTCGCCCGCGATTGTCAGCCGCCTTTACAGAACGGCATCGGCTGCCCGAAACTGCGATCGGAAGTGGAAAATAGGCGAGGGGAGCGTTTCGGATGGTTGTGTTGCGTATCGTCGCGGCCCTGTTTCTTTTCTCTTTATTTACCGTGAGCGGCGCCCGCGCCGATGTGGTCGTGCGGATCGACAAGGCCGATCAGCGCATGGCTGTCGTCGTCGATGGCGTGACCAAGCATTCGTGGGCGATTTCCACCGGCTTGCGCGGCGGGCCGCCCTCGGGCGCCTATCGGCCGCAGCGCCTCGAGCGCAAATGGTATTCGCGCAAGTTCGATTGGGCGCCGATGCCGCACGCGATCTTCTTTCATGAGGGCTACGCCATTCACGGCACGCCGCATGTCGCGCGGCTTGGCCGGCGCGCTTCCCACGGTTGCGTGCGCCTGCATCCCTCGAATGCGGCGGTGCTGTTCGCGCTGGTAAAAGAGCACGGCATGGGCAATACGCGCATCGTGGTCGGGTCCGGTATGCAGGCGCGAGGCGATCACGCGCACCGGCACCGCGTCGCGGCGGACGATTAGCGCCTGCGGCGGGCACGAAGCGCTTTCCGATTTAATTTTAAAACAGCCTTCATCGTTCACGCGGTGCCTTCTCTTTTTGTCCCTCCCCCTTGTGGGGAG
>JACQTM010000144.1 GCA_016210825.1 Hyphomicrobiales bacterium | reverse complement strand
GGCTTGAGCTCCGACTTCGATTCCGCGATTTCGACGCGCAAGTCGGCCGCCATCTTTTCAAGATCGAGACCTTTGAGCATCTCGCGGATCGCTTCCGCGCCGATCTGCGCGGTGACGCTGTCGGCGCCGTACTCCTCCTGCGCCTTGATATAAGCGTCCTCGGAGAGAAGCTGACGGTCCTGCAGCGGGGTCAGCCCCGGCTCGAGCACGACGTAATATTCGAAATAGAGAATGCGCTCGAGGTCCTTCAGCGTCATGTCGAGCAAGAGCCCGATGCGCGATGGCAAGGATTTCAGGAACCAGATATGCGCGACCGGCGCGGCCAATTCGATATGGCCCATGCGCTCGCGCCGCACTCGCGAGAGCGTGACCTCGACCGAGCATTTCTCGCAGATGATGCCCTTGTATTTCATGCGCTTGTATTTGCCGCACAAGCACTCGTAGTCCTTGATCGGCCCGAAGATGCGCGCGCAGAACAGGCCGTCGCGCTCGGGCTTGAAGGTGCGGTAATTGATGGTTTCCGGCTTCTTGATCTCGCCGTAGGACCACGACAGAATCTTTTCCGGGCTCGCAATCGAGATCCGGATCTGGTCGAAGACCTGCGCCGGAACCTGCGGGCTGAAAAGATTCATGATCTCTTGATTCATCGTCTTCTCCGCTTGCCGACCGTGTCGGCCGCTATCTCTCTATCTCTCCGCCGTCTTGCCCGGCCTTGTGCCGGGCATCCACGACTTTCCTTCCGCAAGGAAGGCGTGGATGGCCGGGACAATTGGCGCCAAGACGGCACTTCGCGCCTGATGCCCGGCAATGACATCGCCTATTCCGCGGCCTCCGCCGCCTCACCACCTCGGCCCTGCTTCGAATTGTGCAGATCGACGTTAAGGCCGAGCGAGCGCATTTCCTTGACCAGCACGTTGAAGCTTTCCGGAATGCCCGCCTCGAAGGTGTCGTCGCCGCGCACGATCGCTTCGTATACTTTCGTGCGGCCGGCGACGTCGTCCGATTTCACCGTCAGCATTTCTTGCAGCGTATAGGCGGCGCCATAGGCTTCGAGCGCCCATACTTCCATTTCGCCGAAGCGCTGGCCGCCGAACTGCGCCTTGCCGCCCAGCGGCTGCTGAGTGACGAGCGAGTACGGCCCGATCGAGCGGGCATGGATCTTGTCGTCGACGAGGTGGTGGAGCTTGAGCATATAGATGAAGCCCACGGTCACCTTGCGATCGAATTCCTCGCCGGTGCGCCCGTCAAAGACGGTCACCTGCCCGGAATGATCGAGCCCAGCGAGATCGAGCATGGTCTCGATATCGGCTTCCTTTGCGCCGTCGAACACCGGCGTTGCGATCGGCACGCCGTGGCGCAGGTTGCCGCCGAGCTCGATCAATTGCTCCTCGCCGAGCGACTTAATCGTCTCGTCATCGCCGTAGACTTTCTTCAGCGTCTCCTTCAGCGGCTTGGTGTCGCGGCGGCTGTAGTAAGCGTCCACCGCCTGGCCGATGCGCTTGCCTAAGCCCGCGCAGGCCCAACCGAGATGTGTCTCGAGGATTTGGCCGACATTCATGCGGCTCGGCACGCCGAGCGGATTGAGCACGATGTCGACTGGCTGGCCGTCGGCGAGGAATGGCATGTCCTCGGCGGGCACGATTTTCGACACCACGCCTTTGTTGCCGTGGCGGCCTGCCATCTTATCGCCGGGCTGGATCTTGCGCTTCACCGCAACGAAGAACTTGTCCATCTTCATCACGCCGGGCGGCAGCTCGTCGCCGCGCTGCAGTTTCTCGACTTTGTCGAGGAAGCGTTGTTCCAGCCCCTTCTTCGATTCCTCGTATTGCTTGCGGATCGCCTCGATCTCCGCCATCAGCTTGTCGTTTGGCGAGGCGAACAGCCACCATTGCGAGCGCGGATATTCGTCGAGCACCGCGCGGGTGATCTTGGAATCCTTCTTGAAGCCTTTCGGCCCGGCGATGCCCTGGCGGCCTTCGAGCAACTCGGCGAGCCGGCCATAAACGTTGCGGTCGAGGATCGCCTGCTCGTCATCGCGGTCTTTGGCGAGGCGCTCGATTTCCTCGCGTTCGATCGCGAGCGCGCGCTCGTCCTTGTCGACGCCGTGACGGTTGAACACGCGCACTTCGACGACCGTGCCCTGCACGCCCGGCGGCACGCGCAACGAGGTGTCGCGCACGTCCGAGGCTTTCTCGCCGAAAATGGCGCGGAGTAGTTTTTCCTCCGGCGTCATCGGGCTTTCGCCCTTTGGCGTGATCTTGCCGCACAGGATGTCGCCGGCGCGCACTTCCGCGCCGATATAGACGATGCCCGCCTCGTCGAGGTTTTTCAGCGCCTCTTCCGAAACGTTCGGGATGTCGCGGGTGATTTCCTCAGGCCCGAGCTTGGTGTCACGCGCCATCACCTCGAATTCCTCGATGTGAATGGACGTGAACACGTCGTCTTTCACGATCCGCTCGGAGAGCAGGATCGAATCCTCGAAGTTGTAGCCGTACCAGGGCATGAAGGCGACGAGCACATTGCGTCCGAGCGCCAATTCACCGAGATCGGTCGAGGGACCGTCGGCGATGATGTCGCCCTTCTTCACCGCATCGCCCACACGCACCAGCGGCCGCAGATTGATGCAGGTGTTCTGGTTGGAACGCTGGAACTTCATCAGCCGGTAAATATCGACACCCGGTTTGGTCGGGTCCGTCTCCTCGGTGGCGCGGATAACGATACGCGTCGCGTCCACCTGGTCGATCACGCCGGCGCGGCGCGCGCCGATGGCGGCGCCGGAATCGCGCGCTACCACGCCTTCCATGCCGGTGCCGACATAAGGCGCTTCGGCGCGAACGAGCGGCACCGCCTGGCGCTGCATGTTCGAGCCCATCAGGGCGCGGTTGGCGTCGTCGTTCTCGAGGAACGGAATC
>JACQTM010000149.1 GCA_016210825.1 Hyphomicrobiales bacterium | reverse complement strand
GTGAGCGGCCCTTTCGCGATACGCTGCTGGTCGCGCAACTTGACGCGGCAAAGGTTGAGCACGCCGTCCTGCATCGCGACGAGTACCTTCTGCCCGCGGCCGGTGCGATTGCGCTGGTAGAGCGCGCTAACGATGCCAAGCCCGAGATGCAGGCCCGTGCCGGAATCGCCGATCTGCGAGCCGGTGACGAGCGGCGGCCCGTCGCGGAAGCCGGTGGTGGACGCCGAGCCGCCGGCGCATTGCGCCACGTTTTCGTAAACCTTGCAGTCTTCGTACGGTCCGGGACCGAAGCCCTTCACCGACGCGACGATCATGCGGGGGTTGAGCTTATGGATATAGTCCCAGGTGAATCCCATGCGATCGAGCGCGCCCGGGGCGAAATTTTCAACCAGCACGTCGCAGCTCTTGATCAGCGCGTCGATCACACGCTTTCCTTGCGGATTCTTGGAGTCGATTGTAATCGAGCGCTTGTTGTGGTTGAGCATGGTGAAATAGAGGCTGTCGGCGTTCGGTACGTCGCGCAATTGCCCGCGCGTGATGTCGCCTACGCCCGGGCGCTCGATCTTGATCACGTCGGCGCCAAACCAGGCGAGTAGCTGCGTGCAGGTCGGACCTGACTGCACGTGGGTGAAATCGAGAATGCGCACGCCGTCGAGCGCCTTGCCCGCCTTACCCCA
Organism: Hyphomicrobiales bacterium; assembly: GCA_016210825.1. Lineage (GTDB taxonomy): Bacteria > Pseudomonadota > Alphaproteobacteria > Rhizobiales > Xanthobacteraceae > JACQTM01. The sequence continues at coordinate 1,904 of JACQTM010000149.1, read as the reverse complement.
GGGTTGCTTCGACGGCGGCGGCAATGTCGGGTGCGCGGCTTTGCCGTTGCCCGCCGCTTTCTTCGCAGCCTTCGCCTTCGGCCCTTTCTTCTTGATTGCCGGTTTCAACTTGGCTTTGGATTTTGACTTCGCCATCCTCGTCGTCCTTATCTCGCGTCACGCCCGCGAATGCGGGGGCAGTATTCCAGGCTTCTCATGTCGTTCTGAAATCGCTCCGCGCCGCGCGGGGCATGTTCCTTCATTTCTTGCGAAGCGCGCTTTGCGGATTGAGATTACCGATGCGGCCGCTCTCGCTGCCGGCCGCCGGATCGATCACCGCGTTGATCAGGGTCGGCTTGCCTGAATCCATCGCCGCGTTTACGGCGCGCTTCAGCTCGTCCGGCGTCGTCGCATTGACGCCGACGCCACCGAACGCTTCTGCGATCTTGTCGTAGCGCGAACCTTTAACGAAGACGGTCGTTGCGGGGTCCGAGCCGGTTGAATTGACGTCGGTGCCGCGATAGATGCCATCGTTGTTGAAGACGACGACGCAGACCGGCAGGTTGTACCGGCAGACCGTCTCGACCTCCATGCCGGAGAAGCCGAACGCGCTGTCGCCTTCGACCGCGAGCACGGGCTTGCCGGTCTCGATCGCGGCCGCGATGGCGTAGCCCATGCCGATGCCCATGATGCCCCAAGTGCCGACGTCGAGCCGCTTGCGCGGCTGATAAACGTCAATGATGCCGCGTGCCAGATCGAGCGTGTTGGCGCCTTCGTTGACGAGAATGGCGTCCGGTCGCTCCTTGACAATGGTGCGCAGGACGCCGAGCGCCCCGTGGTAGTCCATCGGCGAGTTGTTGTTCATCAGGCGCGGCGCCATTTTGGCGACGTTCTCTTCCCGCTTTGACGTGACGGTCTTGATCCAGTCGGCGGGTGGCGACGGCCAATTGCCGCCCATGCCATTGAGAAGCGCGGAGACGCAGGAGCCGATATCGCCAACTACTGGAGCGGCAATCTCGACATTTGAGTCCATTTCCTTGGGTTCGATGTCGATCTGGATGAATTTTTTCGAGTGCGGTTCACCCCAGGCCTTGCCCTTGCCGTGCGAAAGGAGCCAGTTCAACCGCGCTCCGATCATCATCACGACGTCGGAATCCTTGAGCACCGTCGAACGCGCCGCGCCTGCGCACTGCGGATGCGTATCATGCAGAAGACCCTTCGCCATGCTCATCGGCAGAAACGGCACGCCACTCTTCTCGACCAAAGCGCGGATCGTATCATCGGCCTGCGCGTAGGCCGCGCCCTTGCCGAGGATAATCAGCGGTCGCTTGGCGTTCTTGAGCACGTCGAGCGCGCGCTTGACAGCGTCGGGGGCGGGTATCTGCGCCGGCGCAGCGTCGATGACCTTCACGAGCGACTTCCGTCCGGCTTCCGCATCCATCACTTGGCCGAAAAGCTTGGCCGGCAAATCAAGGTAGACGCCGCCCGGTCGGCCGGACACGGCGGCACGAATCGCGCGCGCCACGCCGATGCCAATGTCCGCGGCATGCAGAATGCGGAACGCCGCCTTGCAAAGCGGCTTTGCGATGGCGAGCTGGTCCATTTCTTCGTAGTCGCCCTGCTGGAGATCGACGATCTCGCGCTCGGACGAGCCTGAAATCAGGATCATCGGAAAGCAGTTGGTCGTGGCATGGGCGAGCGCGGTAAGGCCGTTGAGGAAGCCGGGCGCCGACACTGTGAGGCAGATGCCGGGCTTCTTCGTCAGGAAGCCTGCGATCGACGCGGCATATCCGGCGCTCTGCTCGTGGCGGAACGAGAGAACGCGAATACCCGCAGCCTGGGCCATGCGGCCGAAGTCCGTGATCGGGATGCCGGGCACACCGTAGATCGTTTTGATGCCGTTGAGCTTGAGCGCATCGATAACG
>JACQTM010000148.1 GCA_016210825.1 Hyphomicrobiales bacterium | reverse complement strand
TCTTTATATTGTTCACGGCGTGCTAGCCGCGCTCGGTCTGGCTCAGCGAAAGCCGCGTAAGGGCTTCTGGCACCTGATTGATCGCCTCGCGCCGAGTTCGTCGGGGTCGTCGTCATCTTCCAGCGGTTCGTCATGGAGCAGCTCATCGTCGGGTAGCTCATCGGGCGGTTTTTCCGGCGGCGGCGGGTCATTCGGCGGCGGCGGCTCATCGGGGAGTTGGTAGGCGCGATGATCTCGGACGCGGATAAGAAACGAATCAGCGAAGCCATCCGCAACGCGGAAGCCAAGACGTCCGGTGAATTGTTTTGCGTCATTGCCGGCGCCTCGAGCGAATACCGGCACGCGCCGCTCATCTGGTCCGTGGCGATCGCGCTGATTACGCCAATCGTGCTGGCATTGCTTACGCAATGGTCTCCCGTCACGATCTATCTATATCAGCTCGGCGCCTTCATTGCGGCGATGGCGCTTTTGTCGCCGCGGGCGATCCGCTTCCATCTCGTGCCGCGCCGCGCCAAGCATGCGCGGGCGCACGTCACCGCCCTGCGGCAATTCTTGGCGCAGGGTCTGCAGAATACGCAACAGCGAACGGGAATTCTGATATTTGCGTCAGTCGCGGAGCGCTACGCCGAGATCGTGGCCGATGCCGGAATCAACGCCAAGGTCTCGCAGGAGACTTGGGATCAGGCGATCGCGACGCTAATTGCGGGCATCAAGCAGGGCCGCCCCGGAGACGGGTTCATTGGCGCGATTGAGCAGTGCGGCACGGTCCTGGCTGCGCATTTCCCCCCTGGTTCGATGAACCGCAATGAGATTTCCGACAAGCTCGTCGAGATTTGAAATTCCGGCGAACAATGGCTTCCGGGGTCTCGACGCCGCGCCTGAACTAGGGGAAGACTAGCAAGGATCACCAACGCTAGGGCGTGAAGATGAGCATGGCTCGCGAAGGGCTCCACGGCACTGAAGAAGAGCGCGCCGTGCGGAAGCTGGTCGATCAGGCGGCCGAAATCCTCGCCACCCGCGGCTCGGCTGTTCAAAAAGTTTTTGTTGCCGAGATGTTCGAGCATACCTCGGCCGAGGACCTCGCGGCCTACGCCCCGCTCGACATTGCAAGCCTTTCGGAATCCGCCTTTGCCTTTATCGCAGCGCGTAAGTCGGGTGCGCCGAAAATCCGCTTCGCGACTCCGAACCGTGGGGATGGCGGCGAGCACCTCGATCGCATTTCGACGATTGAGATCGTCAATGACGATATGCCGTTTCTCGTCGATTCGGTCATGGCCGAGATCGCCGCGCGCGGGCTTCATGTCGCATTGGTGGTGCATCCGGTTTTTGCGGTGAAGCGCGACGCCGCCGGCAAGCTGATCAAATTGAGCAAACGGGACGCGGCGGATGCCGCTGGATCGGCGCGTGAAAGTTTCATTCATATCCATGTTGAGCGAATCGACGACGAAGTTCGTCGCACTGAGGCGGTGCAGGCCCTCGAACAAGTGCTCAGGGATGTTCGCGTTTGCGTGCAGGATTGGAAAGCGATGCTTGCGCGCATGCACGAACTCATCGCCGATCTCAAGGCCAATCCACCGCCGCTGCCGGTGGACGAGATCGCGGAAGCAGTCCAATTCCTCGAATGGCTGCTTGCGAACAATTTCACGTTCCTCGGCATGCGCGAATATCGTTTCGATGCGAAAGAGGAATCACTCGATCCAATATTCGAAACGGGTCTTGGGCTAATGCGTTCGCGTGAGATGCGCGAGCTCCGTCGGGGTGCGCAACTTGTCGCCATTACACCGGAGATTCTTGAATTTCTTAAAGAGCCGAAACCGCTCATCGTCACGAAATCCGCCGTGCGCTCGCGGGTGCATCGTCACGTCTATATGGATTTTGTTGCCGTCAAGCGGTTCGATGGCGATGGCCGACTGATCGGCGATTTCCGGATCATCGGCCTTTACACCTCGACCGCCTACACGCGTCAGCCGTCGTCAATTCCCTATCTGCGCCGCAAACTTGCCGCCGTTTTCGAGCGCGCGCGGTTCGATCCCGACAGTCATTCCGGTAAGGCGCTGATCAACGTGCTCGACAGCTATTCGCGCGACGAGCTTTTTCAAATCGATGAGGACACGCTCTTTCAATTCGCGCTCGCAATCATGCAATTGGATGAACGGCCTCGCGTGCGCGTGTTACCGCGCCGCGACCGCTTCAATCGATTTGTCTCCATTCTCGTCTACGTTCCGCGCGAGCGCTTTAACAGTCAAACCCGTGCATCGATTGGCGAATTTCTTGCGAAAGCCTATAGAGGTCACGTCAGCGCTTATTACCCGTTTTTTCCCGACGGACCGCTGGTGCGTGTCCATTTCATCATCGGTCGGCGCGATGACGATACGCCGAATCCGAACCGCGCCGAATTAGAGCATTCGGTCGAGACGATCATCCGCACCTGGACCGATGCGCTGCTCGATGTTCTCCGCGAGAGCAACGATCCAGCCCGCGCGCGTGAATTATTCGTGCGCTATGGCGAAGCATTTTCCGCCGGATACCAGGAAGACTACACGCCCGCCATCGCGCTTGGCGACATCGGCGTTCTCGAAATGCTGTCATCGGAACGGCCGTTGAGTGTCGCCTTCTATACACGCACCAATGCCTCGCGCATTTGTGTCGGATTGAGAGTGTGGAGCTACAACCGGCCCATTCCGCTGTCCGAACGTGTTCCGGTGCTCGAAAATATGAGCTTCCGCGTCGTGGACGAGCGAACTTATGCCATCACTCCTCGCGCCGATGGCGGGGCATCGATCTGGTTGCATGACATGACGCTCGAGCGCACCGATGCCGGCGCCATCGACCTGCAATTGGCCAAACCGTCGTTGGAAGCCGCTTTCCTAATGGTGATGCGTGGCTTGTCCGAGAATGATGGCTACAACGCGCTCGTTCTGACCTCTGGCCTTGGCTGGCGGGATGTGGCGCTGCTGCGCACGATTTCGCGATTTCTGCGCCAAATCCGCGTGCCGTTTTCGCAGGATTACATGTGGACGACGCTACGCAAGCACACTGCTATCGCCGCCGATTTCGTGCGCTTGTTCGAGACACGGTTTGATCCACGCGTGGCGATTTCGCAGTCGCAACGCGGCGAACAGGAGGCGGCTATTATTGGCGGAATTGAAACCGCGCTGCAGTCCGTCGAAAGCCTCGATGAAGACCGGATCCTGCGTTACTTTCGTAACGCCGTGCAGGCGGCGGTGCGCACGAATTTCTATCAAATTGATCGAGACGGTCTGCCGAAGGCACTGATCGCAATCAAGTTCGACAGTCAGAAATTAGATAATTTGCCGCTGCCGCGGCCTTTGTATGAAATCTTCGTCTATTCACCGCGAGTCGAGGGAGTGCATCTGCGCTTCGGCAAGGTGGCGCGCGGGGGAATTCGCTGGTCCGATCGGCCGCAGGATTTCCGCACGGAAATTCTCGGCCTCGTCAAGGCGCAACAGGTTAAGAATGCGGTGATTATTCCGGTCGGCGCCAAGGGCGGTTTCGTGCCGAAGTTTTTGCCTACCGGCGGTCCGCGCGAGGCGATTCAAGCGGAAGGCATCGCAGCCTACAAGCTGTTCATTTCGACCTTGCTCGACATCACCGACAATCTGTCGCCGGAAGGCGTGATTGCACCGGATAACATGGTGCGCCACGACGGCGACGATCCTTACCTCGTGGTCGCCGCGGACAAGGGCACCGCAACCTTCTCCGACACGGCGAATGGGATTTCGAACGAGCATGGTTTCTGGCTAGGCGACGCCTTCGCCTCCGGGGGATCGGCCGGATACGACCACAAGAAAATGGGAATTACCGCGCGCGGCGCCTGGGAAGCGGTGAAGCGGCATTTCCGAGAGATGGACATCGACGTGACGACGACGCCGTTCACGGTCGCGGGCGTCGGCGACATGTCGGGTGACGTTTTCGGCAACGGTATGCTGCGCGAGAATACGATCAAACTCGTCGCGGCGTTCGATCACCGCGACATTTTCATCGATCCCGATCCAGATCCGAAAAGAAGTTTCGCCGAGCGCAAGCGGCTGTTCGATCTGCCGCGCTCGAGTTGGCAAGACTATGACAAGGCGCTTATTTCGCGCGGTGGTGGCGTGTTTCCCCGCAGCGCCAAGGAAATTGCGCTATCGGCGGAGATGCGCACGCTTACCGGCCTTCCCGCCGCCAAGGCCACGCCGCAGGATGTCATCCGCGCAATCCTGAAGATGCCGGTTGATCTCGTCTTTTTCGGCGGCATTGGCACCTACATTCGTGCCTCGAGCGAGAGCGATGATGCCGTTGGCGACCGCACTAATGATGCCATTCGTGTACCCGCGGGCGATCTGCAATGCCGGCTGATCGGGGAGGGCGCGAATCTCGGCATGACGCAACGCGGCCGCATCGAGGCGGCGCGGAAGGGCGTTCGACTCAATACCGACGCCATCGACAATTCCGCCGGCGTCAATACCTCCGACGTTGAAGTCAACATCAAGATCGCGCTCAGTCTGCAGCTCCGGTCCGGTGAGCTATCGGTTGCGGCGCGCAACGCATTGCTCAACGAGATGACCGACGACGTCGTCCTCCTCGTGCTGCGCAACAATTACCTGCAGACGCTCGCGCTCTCGCTTTCGGAGCGGCGCGGGCTCGACGATCTCGGCTTCCTGCAGCGACTGATGCAGACGCTCGAAGCGCGCGGCGAACTCAATCGCGCCGTGGAATTCTTGCCCGACGACATGGAGCTTGCCGAGAGGCGCCGCCAAGGCATGGCGCTCACTCGGCCCGAGCTATCGGTGTTGCTAGCTTATGCGAAGCTATCGTTATTTGAGGATCTCTTGCGGTCGAAGGTGCCGGACGATCCTTATCTCGCGCGCGAGCTCGGGCGCTATTTTCCGGGCGCACTCTCGCGGCGTTTCCCGCAATCCCTGGAGCAGCATCGCCTAAGACGCGAAATCATCGCCACGCAGCTCTCCAATTCGATGATCAATCGTGGCGGGCCTTCGCTAGTCGTGCGCATCGCCGACCAAACCGGGGCCGCGCCAGATGCAATCGCGGCAGCCTTTGCGGCCGCCCGCGACAGCTATGACATGCCTGCGCTCAACGACGCGATCAACACGCTCGACGCCAAGGTGCCGGGCAAGCTTCAGCTCGGATTTTATGCGGCGGTGCAGGACCTGTTGCTCGATCGGTTGATCTGGTTCTTGCGCAACGTGGATCTGACCCAGGGTCTTGCGCCAATCGTGGAGCACTACAAGAAAGGCATAGAGATGCTTGGCGCCACCCTCGATGGTGCGCTGTCCGAAGCGGCGCGCGCGGCGATGTTGGACTATCGCGCCGAACTTGAAAAAGCTGGAGTACCGGAGGCGATTGCCCGCCGTTTCGCTGGTCTTGCGGCACTGCGCGCCGGACCGGATATCGTGCTGGTCGCCGATCGCACGAAAATACCGATCGCCGATGTGGCGGCTACTTATTTCGCCGTGAGCGACTATTTTAAAATCGATCGTATCGAAACCACCGCGCGCGAAATCGTGTTGTCGGATTATTTCGATCGTCTTGCCTTCGATCGCAC
>JACQTM010000130.1 GCA_016210825.1 Hyphomicrobiales bacterium | reverse complement strand
TGGGGGTGATGAATCATCGCCATCCAATCCCAATTCCTTTGCCAACGCCGGATCGAGTCCCGTCACCGACGGCCCGGTGAACGGATCGCGCGCGACGTAGCCCGTTTGCGGTTTTTCCTTGAAGCCTTGCGGCGTGGACGCGCGCGCGGTGTGCTGGTCCCTGATGGCGGCGCGGCGATCGAATGAATTATCCGGCGGCGGCTGCAATCCCGTACCCGAGCCGATGCCGGCGGTGCCTTTCGCGATGCCGGGATTGAGCAGCGCATCAAGCGCAGGATCGGCGGGCGGCGCATCCGGCCGGTGCGCTTTCGCGCGCGTCGGCTTGATGCGCTTTTGCTCGGCTGCGCCTCGCTCGACGGGATCCTTCGGTTTTGTTGGTTTGTCGGGAGCTTTCGCCATCGCCCGCAATATGGGCGGAGTCGGTGAGGGAGGGAAGGGTGCGTGGGCGCAGCGTCGCTGCGTCAGAATCCATTCACGACGTGCTTCGTGTGCTCCACCGCCGGCGGCGATTCGAAGCAATGGCCGACAAGCTTTCGCCATTCCTGGAAATCCGGCGAGCCGCGGAAATCCTTCGTATGGTTCTCCACCGTCTCCCACTTGACGACCAGCCGGTAACGGTTCGGCTTCTCAATCGAGCGTTGCAGCTCCATGCCCTTGCAGCCCTTGGCGCGCTGGAAAATCGGCGTGGCCTTCTTTACGCCCGCCTCGAACTCGGTTTCAAGTCCCGGCTTCACGTCGATCTGTGCGATTTCAAGAATCATACCGGCATCCTGCTTTTGTCGCCACCGCCGTACTATGCAGCCTGCGTCTGAAAGATGAAAGAGCACGTGTCACTCCCAACAAAACGCCGCCGGCGGGGATACCGCCGGCGGCGATTGCCGTCAGGTCCTGTGCGGCGTCAAATCTTGTACAGCGTCCCCGCCATCAGCACCGCGTAAGCGAGCACCGCGACCCAGAAATGATAAGGCGTCAGATACGGCACACGCGCGAGATGACCGACGATCGCGATCACGATCACGATGAGCGAGAGAATAAGGATGTGGACGGATGGCTGGATGGCATCGACACGAATGGGCATGTGGGGATTTCCTTTGCGGCGCCCCAATTGGCGCCGTTCCCCATAACGCGCAGCCGCCTGTAACGTTCCGCTGGCTATTTTCCGCAGTGCACCTGACGCGCTTGTGAAGTTCGCCCCGGCTGCCGGCTGGCATAATCTGCGCGCTACAATATGGGAGGGGACGACAATGACACTTGCCAGCGACAGTCGCGCCGCCTGGGGCTTGCTGATTTTAAGGTTTTTTCTCGGCATATTCCTGCTGCAATGGGCGATCGAAAAACTGATCCTGCCGAACGCCGCCAGTAGCATCGCGAAGAACTTCTACAAGGTGGATCTTTCCACGACGGCAAGCTACGCGCTCGGCATTGCCGAACTCGTTTTGTCGCTGGCGCTTCTGTTCGGCGCCTTCCGGCTGGTCAGCTATGGCTTGTCGTTGCTCGTGCACACCGTGACGGTCATCGTCAGCTACCGCCAGCTGTTCGACCCATACGGCTTCGCCAAGGTCGGTAACCATTTGTGGATTTCAACCTGGCCGACTTGGGGCGGCTTCATCGCGCTGTTCCTCATGCGCGAGTGGGACCGGTTTTCCTTCGATGGCTGGCGGCAATCGCGCGGGTGAGGTGGGAGCGTTTCGCGCTTGTCACATGCCGGCAGCATAAGGACTCTAGTTCCTTCGCGATGCCGCCGATTCTTCTCGAAGCCATTGGCGCTCGCCGCGACCATTGTCGCGCTCAAACTACGCCACGGGTGAGTTGTTGTCGCTTAGCGGCCTTCATCGGCGCAGGCATTGCGCGCCGATTTGGTAGCGTTGAGCACTTCCTTGACCTCGGGCGCGGCGGCAAAGCCGAAATCCGAAGTCACGAGACGGCCTTCCGTCACCTTATGCCGTAAGCCCGACAGAACGCGATCGGCGCGCGCGCGCAGCGACTGCATTTCGTGTTCGAACGCGCGACGGTCGCTGGCCTGCACCCGTGCGAGCATACGCGAGAATTCATCCTCATGGCGCTGCCCGCTGGTGATGCGCAGCTGCCGCACGAAAGTGTTGGTCGCTTCGATGGCAAGCGCACGGTTGTCGGCATCGCATAAAGCCCAGCTGTTTTGACGGTAGACGCAATCGGCGACTTCGCCCCACATCATCGCGAGGCCGAGCGGTTCGGCGGCCGACTGCGGTATTCCGCCCAAGGCCGAAAGCCGCGCGACCATGCCGCCGGTTTTCAGCATGCGATAGAGTTCGGCCGATTCTATTTTGCTGTCGGGATCGAGCCCGAATTTCTGCCGCGGTATGCAAGCGCGCAGGATCGGGGCGGCGTCCGCACGGCCGACGCGTTTGGCGCTGGCAGCGACGATGGCGGATTTGCCGGCGCCGTGACCGCCGGGGGTGAATTTCGCAATCAGCGCCGGCGCCAAGCCCCATCCCATGACGAGCACGCCGCCGGCGAAGAATGCCGCAACGGCGCCGGCGATCATCGGCAGCATGCTGCCACCGCGGCGCTCGGCCTGGCGGCGGATCGCTTCGGCGCGGATTTCCTCGATTGACGCCATGATGGCCCCAAGGGCGCTTGCACTGGTCGCGATTGATCGCGCGCGTGAGTCCGCTTCTACAATATCCGCCGTTAACGGCGCCTTGGCGTAATCGAACACCCACGCACCGGCTCAGGCGTTGCGTGAACGAATGCTTAAGACGATGCGCCGAATTGTCGGCAATTCAGCGTGCGTGCTTGCCCACGCTCCAGCCGTGGGAGGCAAGCAGCTTCTCGCCGACCTCGATCGGCTCGTCCTCGAGCGGCGTCGCCATGGTGTCGTTCCAGCGGTTGAGGAAGCCGAACACCGAGATCGTACCGATGATCTCGACGATCTGCTCATCGGTCCAATGCTTATGCAACGTGAGGAACATCTCGTCGGTCACCGCGTTCGGCACCTGCGCGGCCGCCACGGCGACATCGAGCGCCGCGCGCTCGGCCGCGCTGTAAAGCGGGCTTGTCTGATAATCCCACACTGCTTCAACTTTCTTTTCATCCACGCCGAGCACCAGCGCGCCGCCCGCGGTATGCGCCATGCAATATGGGCAGCCCGAGGTGCGGCTCGCGACATGGGCGATCAACCGTTTCAAGCCGCGATCGACCTTGCCGTCGGGCTCCCAAATCGCGGCCGCCAAGTGCGCCAGCGCCTTCACCATCTTCGGCTTGCGCTGCATGATCAGAACGCTGTTCGGCACAAAGCCGAGCGTTTTTCTGTAAACGTCGAACGCTTCCTTGAGCTCCGGCGAATGCTCGGGTGGGAGCGGTGCGAGGCGTGGCGTCGGTTTGGTCCGCTGATCCATAGAATCCTCCGGGACGCCTCATTGGGGAGTGGCGATCCTCAGGCGACTTTGACCGCAATGGCGGGGCGGTTCAAGACTGCCGTAATTCCGATCACGTGATTGCGAAGTCAGACGGCGCCGCGCGCGGTCGCGCCCAAACACTTTTGACACAGGCAGTCCTCGCCAACTTGCGGCATCTGCAAGCGATAGGGCTCGGCGGCGCACCAGCAGTCGCGGCCGAGGTTGCATGCGAAAACCGCGCCGCAGCGCGCGCAGGTCACGCGCCGCGGCGCAGCCGTTTCATTCGCTCGCATTTCGCCTTGTTCTGCGGCGCTTATAGCTCGCCGCCGCCGATATAGCCGTTAATCTTCCAGTTGCTGCCGTCCTTGACGTAGCAGATCTGGTCGGTGCCGAGCGGCGCGACCGCCTCGGCTGACACGAAACCGGTCTTACCCGAAGGCGTCGCCACTTTGAGCATCGGTACCTGACCCGGCGGGGGCGGCGCGGCAATGGGAAGCACACGGATGAACGCCATCCCAAGCTTCTCAATCACCGGCGCGTCTTTCTTTGCTTCGCCGCGAACCTCGATGCCGGTACCGGCGGGAAACGCCCATTCGCCAGGATCGGTGCCGGTCGCCTTGATCAGATCCTCAAGATCCTTTTCGTTGAATTGCGGATCGGCCGGCGCGCAGAACGTCCCCTTACGCTCGGTTAGCGCCGAGGCGGTGGGATCCCCGGAATAGCCGAGCAGAACGTCCCAGCCAATGGGCTCCTTGGCGTTCAGTCCGATCGCCGCGGCGAGATTGTCGATGCCCGGTTTTTTCTTGTCGGCCTTGTCGCCGGTCTCGGTGTCCCAGAAGAAATCCTGCGCGACGATCGCCGCAAGCGCCGCGCGATCCTTGCGCTTGGCGATTTCGGCGAGCTGCTTGCGGAATGCTTCGAAGCTCGGGTCGGTCATCGGCGCGGGCGCGGTGACCGTGACGACCTTGTAGGGTTTAACTGGTGCAGGCGCGGGCGGCTGGCCTGGTTTTTGCTGCGCAATCGCAACGAGCGGCGCGAGGCTTACAACACCAAGCATGGCTGCAGCGAAAACAATCGAACCGCAAATGGGATAGCGCATCGGGGTAACTCCCGGGGTTTGAGACAATGATCCGAGTATCACGTGCAATTAAGTCCGCCTTGCGGCGTTTACAACTGCGGCGACCGACAAGGCAACGGGCGCGCCGACAATTAGGCCGATCAAAAAAACGGCAGCCCCTACGGAACGGCGCAACGACCTAACTTCAGGGTTGGATTTTCGTTCCGACCCCAAGTGAGTAATAACGTCATGCCCGTGGGTTCACACCTTGAATATATTTATCGTATTTTCCGATGCGGCGTCACTTCGCGGGTGTGACGCGCAAATTCGCTCAGCCGAATTGTCGGTAAGCAGCCACAGCGCGCCGTCGGGCCCGGCGCGGATGCGCTCGCCGGATTGATCGCAAGCCCTTGCGGGTTACGGTGACCGTAGCTGCAGATTTCCGGGCGCCGGCCTTAAGCTGCCGCCATGGACTTCGTTACAAATTTTTACGTTCTTTGTTGTAGGGGTGTTCGGGGTTGTAGCCATGGGCCGCGCGGTACCCATCGTATCGCAGCCCTTTGTACTCC
>JACQTM010000016.1 GCA_016210825.1 Hyphomicrobiales bacterium | reverse complement strand
CTCGTGTGGTGGTTTGTGAAAAACCACACGAGCGTAGTCGCCACCGAAAGCCGATTGCATCGGCGTTCCGCGCGCGGGGTTAGAGGCATGCTCCGTGTTCGCCCCCGGTGGACACAGTGAACCAATCCACCGCTACTGCCCGGACCGCACTCCAGGCGGGATGCCACGGCTTGGGCCTCCGCCTTGCGCGCCACGTCTTGACGCGCCCTGCGGCCACCGCTCCCCGCCCCGCGTCTCGTGACGTACGCGTTACGCCCCTTGGTGCCGGGGCGGGATAAATGTGAATATAATCCTAGAGTGCGGCAGGATTAAGGCGCGAAAATTTCGTGGCACGAATTCAAGATGACGAGACAGAGGACTTGTGACGGCTCACGTCCCGCGAAGTTCAAACAATCAGCTTGTACGCCGGAATGGTCAGGAACTCGGCGAATTCGCCGGCGACGGAGATATCGCGGAACAGCTTGATCGCCTCGGGGAAGCGGCCAGCAGCGAAGGCTTTCGCGCCGATTTCGGTCTTGACGCGTTCCATCTCCTCCTTCAGCGCGCGGTCGAAAAATTCGGATGTGACCTTCACGCCAGTATCGAGCGTCGCGCCATATTTCAGCCATTGCCAGATTTGCGCGCGGGAGATTTCCGCAGTCGCGGCATCCTCCATCAGATTGTAGATCGGCACCGCGCCGCGGCCAGACAACCATGCCTCGATATATTGCACGCCGACGCGAATGTTGAGGCGGAAGCCTTCCTCGGTCTTCGTGCCGTCGTGCAATTGCAGGAGTTGGTCGCGCGTCACTTGTACATCGGCGCGTAGCTTGCCGAGCTGATTGGGCCCCGGCATCAGCCGGTCGAAGACTTCCTTCGCCACCGGCACCAGCGCCGGGTGCGCCACCCAGGTGCCGTCATGGCCTTCGCGCACCTCGCGCTCCTTGTCGGCCTGCACCTTCGCGAAGGCCGTCTTGTTGGCGGCAGCGTCGCCCTTGACGGGAATCTGCGCCGCCATGCCGCCCATGGCGAAGGCGCCGCGGCGGTGACAGGTCTTCACCAGGAGCGCCGCATAGGCGCCGAGGAAAGCTTTTCCCATTACCACCTGGCCACGGTCGGGCAGGACATAGTTTGGGTTCTTCGCGAATTTCTTAATGAACGAAAAGATGTAGTCCCAGCGCCCCGCATTGAGCCCGGTGATGTGGTCACGCAACTCGTAGAGGATTTCGTCCATCTCGAAAGCCGCGGGCAGCGTCTCGATCAGTACCGTCGCCTTGATCGTGCCTTTCGTCATGCCGAGTTTTTTCTGAGCATGGTCGAAAACGTCGTTCCACAGGCGGGCTTCCAAATGGGTTTCGAGTTTCGGGAGGTAGAAATAGGGGCCCGTGCCCTTGGCTTTCAGCGCCCTGTGATTGTGGAAAAGATAGAGGCCGAAATCGAACAGCGCCCCGGCGATCGGCTCACCGTCCACGCTCAGGTGCACCTCGTCGAGATGCCAGCCGCGCGGGCGCACGATCATGACCGCCGGCCGGTGCTTGACCCGGTAGCTCTTGCTGGTCATTCGCTCGATGAAGTCGATTTTCCCGGACCAGCGATCCTTCAGATTGATCTGGCCTTCGAGATTATTCGCCCAGGTCGGCGAATTGGCGTCCTCGAAGTCCGCCATGAAGACCTTGGCGCCGGAATTAAGCGCGTTGACGATCATCTTGCGGTCGACCGGACCCGTGATCTCGACGCGCCGGTCAAGCAGATCATTGGGGATCGACGCAATTTTCCAGTCGCCCTCGCGGATGTGCTGGGTCTCGACAAGAAAATCCGGGAGCGCTCCGGCATCGTACCGCTGCTGCTGAACTTTGCGCGCCGCCAGCAGTTGCTTGCGCTTGCGATCGAAGCGTCGATGCAGGTCGGCCAGGAAGGCAAGTGCCCGCGCGGTGAGTACCTCGGCGTAACGCGGTCCCATTGCCCCCTGGATGGCGACGCCGGACACGACTGGAGTTGTCGTGCGCACGGCGGTCCGGACGGCGAACGGCGCGCGCGGACGCTTCGCCGTGCCTGCGGTCGCATGAGGCTTACCGGCGCGCGCGGCAATCAAGCCGCGCGACGTACGCGCCTTTTGCGCCTTGCGGGCCGCGCCGGGATGCGGCGCGGCCTTGCTGCGGGGAGATTTCCGGAACTTCGCGGCCGAAATTCTGCCAACGGATTTCGTTTTCGCCGCCGACCGTCTCGATTTGCCGCGACCCTTCGCCCCTGGCGTCGTTCCTGCTTTGGGGCGCGGGCGCGCCGTGCTCGCCTTGCGCTTTGCTCTACTTGTTTTCGTCGTCCTTCTTCTGGCCATAACCACCTTCTGTACCGGGAGCCCGATATCCGCCCGGCGACGGCGAGAACGGCGCGGGTCGCGAGAAGCCCGGCGTTGACGACGGCGCGGACGACGGCGTGCTCGGCCGCGGCGCCGGCGCGCCCATGGGGGGCGCGGGACGCGGCATCGGCGCCGGCGTGAACGGCTTCGGCGCGGGCATCATCGGCTTTGGAGCCGGGGCCGCAGGCTTCGCCGCGGCTGGCTTCTTCGCCGCTGACTTCTTCCTCGCCGCCTTTTTCTTGCCGACGGCGCGTTTCTTCGAGGCCTTTTTCGCACCCTTCTTCTTGCGCGAGGCGGCCTTCATTTTCTTGAGCTTTTTCGCCTTCTTTCCCTTTTTCGACTTTTTCGACTTCTTCGCCATGATCGTCCTCCGATCGTTTCGGCTATCCCCTGGATACCACACCGACTGCCGCAGTCGAATGTCGCTCAATTCGAGCCTTGCGCCACGGCGGCCCTATCACTCTGTAAAACCTCCGGAATTGGCCCTCCCGTCGCCCAGTCCACCAGCTCCACCGGGTGCACGATGGGGATCGCCGTTCCGGCGCCAATCTGCGCAATACAACCGATATTTCCGGCCGCGATTACATCAGGCTTGAGCGTCGCGATTCGCGCAATCTTACGGTCTCGCAGTCGTCCCGCAATCTCTGCTTCGAGAATGTTGAAAGTCCCCGCCGAACCGCAACATAAATGCCCCTCGGGTATATCTTTGACTACGAAGCCCAGTTTGGAAAGTAATTCCTTTGGTTGACGCACGATTTTTTGCCCATGCTGCAGCGAACACGCAGCGTGGTAGGCGACCACTAAACCGGTAGACCGGGCGGCGGCGAGACCCTTGAGCGTGTAAAGGTACTCGCTCACATCCCGGGCGAGGGAGGCGACCCTGGCCGCCTTGGCGGCATAGGCATTGTCGCCCCGCAGCATGAAACCGTAGTCCTTGATCGTGGTCCCGCAGCCCGAGGCCGTGACCACAATGGCATTGAGCCCCTCGCCTTCAATCTCGCGCATCCAGGCATCGACGTTCGATCTTGCCGACAGCAATGCCTCGTGCTCGCGGCCCATGTGATGCGTAAGCGAGCCGCAACAGGTCTCGCCCGCAGCCAGCACCACTTCGATCCCATAACGCGTGAGAACGCGGATCGTTGCCGCGTTGATCGATGGTGCCAGCACCTGGTTGGCGCAGCCGGAGAGCACTGCGACGCGCCCGATTCGCCGCCCTTGCGCGGCAAAAACCTGCCGTCCCGGCGAACGCGGCCGCGCCGGCAGCGTGGCGGGCGCGAGACGAAGCATGGCCGCGATCGGTTTGAGACCGAGCAGCGCGAAGAGCGGAGCGAACGGCTTACCGACCAGTCCCGCGATCAGAGCGAGACGAAGTCGCGAAGGATTTGGCAGCAACCAGACAAGGATCGCGCGCAGCGCACGATTGATCGCAGGCCGCCGGTAGGTGGCCTCGATATGCGCGCGGGCATGATCGACGAGATGCATGTAATGCACTCCCGACGGACATGTCGTCATGCAAGCAAGGCACGACAGACAGCGATCGATATGTTTGACCACGTCGGGCGTCGCCGGCCGGCCGTGCTCGAGCATCTCCTTGATCAAGTAGATGCGGCCGCGCGGGGAATCGAGTTCGTCGCCGAGCAACACATAGGTCGGGCAGGTCGCGGTGCAGAAGCCGCAATGCACGCAAGCGCGCAAGATTTTATCGGCTTCGGCAATATCCGGATTGGCAAGCTGCGTGAGGGTAAAGTTTGTCTGCACCGTTCACACCCCCGCCCACATGCGTCCGGGATTGAGGATGCCCTTCGGATCGAAACTGTCCTTGACGCGCTTGGTCAACGCGGCGAGGCCCGGGTCTTGCGGCTCGAACACGTCGACTGCGGCACGGGCTGCGGCGGGTGCGCGGATCAGTGTGGCGTGGCCGCCGTGATCGGCTGTTGCGCGGCGAATTGCCGCAGCGCCCACGTCATCCGCCGGATCGAGCTGAAGCCAGAGGAGGCCGCCAGCCCAGTCGTAGAAAATCTCGGCCCCGGTTGCCGAGACGATTTGCCCGCCGAGCGCCGCACCCTGCGCCGGCGTTGTCGAGATGCGCCAGAGCGGCTGCGCGGCGTCTGTTTCGGCCGCGAACGGCATTGCGTCACGCACCGCTTGCCATAATGCGCGCGAGCGCGCGGCATCGAGGGTATCAACCGCACCAAACGGTTTGAGCAACGCCACGAGCGCGTTACGGCGATGGCTCACCGAAGGCGGCACGCCCTCGACGCGCAGCGCTGTAGCCGCCCTAGCGGCCAAGCCAAGTGAGTTGATTTTCACGGCGACAGTGCGCGGCAGATGCACCGCGCCCGAGACGTCACAGGACGAGCCCATTGCGGCCGTCATTGCCGCAACGCCTGCCGCGTCGTCGAGGCCGGTCAGCAGCACGGTTTCTTCCGTCTCGGATTTCGGCAGCGTCTTGACGGTGACGTCGGTCATCACGGCGAGCGTGCCGAACGACCCGGCCAGCACCTTGCACAGGTCGTAGCCGGTGACATTCTTGACCACACGTCCGCCCGATTTGAATGTCTCGCCGCGGCCGGAGACGGCGCTCAGCCCAAGAAAATGATCGCGTGCGGCGCCGGCCTTGATCCGCCTGGGTCCCGAGAGATTGGCGGCGAGCGCACCGCCGAGCGTGCCGCCACCCAATGGACGGCCGAAGATCGCCCCATAGTCGATCGGCTCGAAAGCGAGCTCCTGACCTTTGGCATCCACAAGCGCCGCGATCTCGGCCATCGGCGTTCCGGCGCGCGCCGAGAGCACGAGCTCATCCGGCTCATAGAGAGTGACGCCGGATAATCCCGACATGTCCAGGGTGAGATCCGACTGACTCGGCCGCCCGATGCCGTGTTTCGTTCCCTGGCCGATGACATCGAGCGTCTTGCTCTCCGCCAGCGCCCATGCCACCGCCGCTTCGACGTCCTTGTTGTCACGTGGTTTGAGCGTGTCGGCCATGATTTCCATTTCATCCCTCCCCTTCAGGGGAGGGCGGCTCTGAGCGAATGCGAGGAGCCGGTTGGGGTCAAGAGAGATTGAGCGCGTGGCGAAACTCCCCACCCCGGCTTCGCTTCGCTCGCCGACCCTCCCCCTATGGGGGAGG
>JACQTM010000136.1 GCA_016210825.1 Hyphomicrobiales bacterium | reverse complement strand
GTTGACGTCGGGGCGGGCGCGGTAGATTTCGCCATGGATCACCCGCTCGGCGTAGAGCCGCGAGTTTGTCGGTTTCACCGGCTCGGAATTAAGGTTGTATTCGAGCACATCCTCCGGCTCGACCAGTTCCGGCGCGCGCGAGCGCGACAGCAGGTAGCGGCCCGGATCACCTGGATGGCGGACGCTGACGTGACCGAAGGCGTCAAGCACGCCCTCATTGGCGAGGATGCGATTGGCGCGCGCCACGTCGGCCCGCGTGTCGATGAGCCTATCGGACAAGTCGCGTTCCTCCCCCTTGGGCCTGACTGGCCGCAAGGATTATAGAACGCGGGCGCCCCGCGATGTCACGGGGAAAGCGTGGTTGTTCGCAGCCGCAAGGCGTTGGTGATGACGCTGACTGAGGACAGCGCCATGGCCGCTGCGGCGATGATAGGCGAAAGCAGTATCCCGAAAACGGGATAGAGCACGCCGGCGGCGATCGGTACGCCGGCCGCATTGTAAATAAACGCGAAGAACAGGTTTTGGCGGATGTTACGCATGGTGGCCTGCGACAGCCGCCGCGCGCGCACGATGCCGATGAGGTCGCCCTTAAGCAGCGTAACACCCGCACTTTCGATGGCGACGTCAGTTCCGGTGCCCATGGCGATGCCGACCTCGCTCGCGGCAAGCGCCGGGGCATCGTTGACGCCGTCGCCTGCCATAGCGACGACACGCCCCTCGCGGCGGAACTTCTCAACCACCGCGCTTTTCTGGTCGGGCAGCACCTCCGCCTCGACCTCGCCAATGCCGAGCGAACGCCCCACGGCCAAGGCGGTGGTACGGTTGTCGCCGGTGAGCATGACAACACGGACCCCGGCGGCGGTCAGCATCTTGAGTGCCGCCGGCGTCGTCGCCTTTACCGGATCGGCAATGGCGATAAGACCCGCAAGCTTGCCATCGATTGCCGCGAAAATAACGGTGGCGCCGTTGTTGCGTTGCTTCTCGGCGTCTTGCTCCAGCGCCGACGTTGCAATGCCGAGCTCACCTAAGAATTTTGCATTACCGATTGCGACGCGGTGCTTATCCACCATGCCCACGGCGCCTTTGCCCGTGGGCGAATCGAAGCCCTTCACATCGCTAATTTTTATACCGCGCTCATTGCCTGCGCGCACGATGGCCGCGGCAAGGGGATGCTCGCTCGCACGCTCAACGCTCGCCGCGAGACGCAACACCTCGGTTTCGTCGAAACCTTGCACGGGAACGATTGCGACGACCTTCGGCTTGCCCTCGGTCAACGTGCCGGTCTTGTCCACGACCAGTGTATCCACCTTCTCCATGCGCTCCAGCGCCTCGGCGTTGCGGATCAGCACGCCGGCCTGAGCGCCGCGCCCGACCCCGACCATGATCGACATCGGCGTGGCAAGGCCGAGCGCGCACGGGCACGCGATGATGAGCACCGTGACCGCGGCAACTAACCCGTAGGCAAAGCGCGGCTCCGGTCCAAATATCGACCAGGCGACGAAGGCTACGATCGCGGCAGCGATGACCAGCGGCACGAACCAGCCGGACACCTGATCGGCGAGCCGCTGGATCGGCGCGCGCGAACGCTGCGCGGCGGCGACCATCTGCACGATCTGGGCGAGCAGCGTATCGCGGCCCACTTTCTCCGCGCGCATGACGACACTCCCGCTCTGATTGATGGTGCCGGCGATCACCTTTGCGCCCTTCTCCTTCGTCACCGGCATCGATTCGCCGGTCACCATGGATTCATCGAACGCCGAACGGCCATCGATCACTTCGCCGTCCACCGGTACTTTCTCTCCGGGACGCACGCGCAATCGATCGCCAGCCACGACCGTATCGAGCGCGACCTCCTCATCGCTGCCGTCGCCGCGAATGCGTCGCGCAGTCTTCGGCGCGAGATCGAGCAGTGCGCGGATCGCGCCGGAGGTCGCCTCGCGAGCGCGCAATTCCAGAACCTGACCGAGCAGCACCAGCACCGTGATCACCGCGGCGGCCTCGAAATAGACCGCGACCGCGCCACCGGACGAACGGAACGCCGCCGGGAAAATATCCGGCGCGAAAGCCGCAACCACGCTGTAGATCCAGGCGACGCCGGTGCCCATCGCGATCAACGTGAACATGTTGAGATTGCGCGTGACAAGCGATCGCCAGCCGCGCACGAACAACGGCCAGCCCGCCCACAGCACGACCGGCGTGGCGAAAGCGAATTGCATGAAATTCGACGTTGTCTGCGCGATCAACATGTGCAGTCCGGTGAGATGTCCGCCCATTTCCAGCGAAAGCACCGGCAGCGTCAGCACGAGGCCGATCCAGAACCGCCGCGTCATGTCGATGAGTTCCGGATTAGGCGCGGCCTCGGCCGTCACCAGTTCCGGTTCGAGCGCCATGCCGCAGATCGGGCACGACCCCGGCCCCACCTGCCGGATCTCCGGATGCATCGGGCAGGTATAGATCGTGCCTTCCGCCACCAGTTCCGGCGCGGTCGCCTTGCCGCCGAGATAGCGCGCGGGATCGGCGGCGAATTTCGTGCGGCAGCCAGCCGAGCAAAAATAGTAAGTGCGGCCAATATGTTGGTGCCGATGTGGGGTTTTATGTGGATCGACGGTCATGCCGCAGACCGGGTCGATCACGCCGTTCTGTTGCGCTTTGTCATGGGCGTGTGTGTGAGAATGATCGGCATGCGACATGGCGGATGTGATCCCTTGAAACTAATACCCGGTAGGGGTATATAGCCATCATGCAACGAAATGCCAAGTCGTCGGTTCGCAAGCGCCTGCAGCGCATCGAGGGCCAAGTGCGTGGCCTCGCCCGCATGCTTGAGGCGGACCGCTATTGCATCGACATCATCACGCAAGTTTCGGCCGTACAGGCGGCGCTGCGCCGCGTCGAGGAAGAAATCCTCAAGGATCACGTGGCGCACTGTGTGGAGCACGCCATCGAAAGCGGCAACAAGGCCGAGCAACGGCGTAAGGTGGCAGAGTTGATGGACGTCGTCGGCCGTAGCAACCGCTAGGGCGCTGCGGCAGCGATCACAGATCCTGTTCGATCCAGGTACGTTGCACGTCGTTGCACCAATTGCCGACATTCCACTGTCCCCAGGCGCCTAGACCGCCGAGCTCATGCGGACCGCAATAAACGGGGACGTGCACGACCGAAAGACCCTTATGCGCGTGCGCGTCGCCGAGCGCCTTGCGTAACTCATCGGCGGTCCAGCCACCATGGACGGCTTTCACGCCTTTGACGGCATTGGCAAGCTGCACGTAATCGACGGCGACACGGTCGCTAGTGCGGAATTCGTGATCGTATTGCGCTAGCTGCAAGCCGGTGATCGCCGCCATCCGGCGGTTGTCGAAAATCACGATCATGCCGTTCACGCCATGCTCGACACCGTCGATCAGCGCTTGCGGGTTCATCATGAAGGAACCGTCGCCGCAAAAGGCGATGCCGTAGCGCGGCTTTTCCGCGAGCGCGGACGCGAGCAGCGCACTCGGCGCAAACCCCATGTATGACGCGCCCGTCTCGGTGAAGGTATCGAAGCTGCGGTCGTCCTCGACGATTTGAAAGCCATTGGCTTGCACGTCGCCGGCGTCGAAATATTTCGCCGCGCCGATTTTTTTCGCGAAATCCGCGACGATCTTGATCGCGGCCGGTTGCGGCAACGCCGCCCTGCCCCACGCATCGTCGGCAATCGGCGCCGCATCGAAGCGCGCCTTTTTGTACGCCGCCCATTCCGCTTTCTTGCCGGAACAGGCCTTGAGCCAGTCACGCTTTCCCGTCTTGGCGTCGATCACCTGCAGGCGCGCGGTGAGGCGCGAAACCACTTCACCGATGTCACCGGGCAAGGCAAGCGTGCGATTGTAATGCGTTAAATCGGCGAGATCGCCGTTGATGTTGATGACCGCTTCCGCCGACTTGTAGCCGACGCCTGAGCAATCCGCCTGGCACACCGCGCGCGAACCGATGACAAGCACGAGATCGGCGTTGGTCATGGCGTAGTTGCCGCTGATCGAGCCCTTCGAGCCGCCGACATGCATGTTGTGCGCATTGGCGTCGGGGAGCACGCCGGTCGAGCCTGGCGAGAGCACCGCGGCGGCGCCCGCCGCCTTCGCGAGCGCTAGGATTGCCGCATCGAAGCCGCGCGTGCCGCCGCCGGCCTTGATTGCCGGCCGCGTTGACCGCGCAATCATCGAGGCCGCCTCCTCGATTGACTCGTTGCCGGCCGGTGCGAGTTTTGGCAATTTCGGACGGTCGGGCAGCGCCG
>JACQTM010000135.1 GCA_016210825.1 Hyphomicrobiales bacterium | reverse complement strand
GCAACCGGTGTCGACATTAAGTTGATCTGATCGTTTCGCCGGCTGTGGTTTTCGGCTGGCTCCTGCCAGGATCAACACCGCGACTATTCGGCTGTTCCATAAAAGTCATCACGCCCGTGCGCGCTCGTTGCGCCGCGCATCGAGCTTCACCGCCGTGTCGGGAACGGTGAAGCGAAAGGTTGCGCCGATCGTGCCGTCAACGAGGCGAATTTCGCCGCCATGCGCGCGCACGAGTTCGGCGGCGATGGCAAGCCCTAGCCCAGTGCCGCCCGTTCGCGCCGAAGTTTGAAAGGCCTCGAACAGCCGTTCGCGCGCCTTGACCGGCACGCCCGGTCCGGTATCGGAAATCTCGATAACCACGACCGCGCCTTCGCGCCGCCCAGTAACACGGATTTGATCACGCAAGCGGTCGTTGGGCGCGCGGCTTTCCAGTGCCTGGTAGGCGTTGCGCGAAAGATTGAGCAGCACACGAAGCAGCTGCTCGTAATCGGCATCAACAATCAGCCCGCGCTCGATCGACGTGATCCAGCCGATTCGGCTTTCCGCATCGAGGCCAAGCGTGTCGCGTACTTCATCGACAAGCGGATCAAAAGGAATGGGTTTGCGCGCGGGCGGCATCTCCTGCGCGCCACCGTAGGACAGCGTCGTCTGGCAAAATGCAATGGCGCGCTCCAGCGCCCGCATCAGCTTCGGTGCGAACTGCTGCACCCGCGGGTCCGGCAGGCTTGAAAGCCGGTCGGAAAAAAGCTGCGCGGAAGCCAGCAGGTTACGCAAGTCATGATTGATTTTCGACACCGCAAGCCCGAGTGCGGCAAGCCTGCTCTTATTATGCAGGGTCGAAGCAAGGTCACTTTGCATTGCCGCAAGTTCGCGTTCGGCGGTCCCGATCTCGTCGTTGCGGCCGGAGCTTGCGATGATACGCGCCGGATTTTCCGGTTCCTTGCGGAAGGCAACCATGTTGGCCGTGATCCGATGCATCGGCCGGATGAGCACGTAATGCAGCGTGAAATAGACGAGCGTCGCGGTAATTCCGGAAATGATCAATGACAGCAGCAGAATGTTGGCCGAGAAACGCCACATCGCCAGCTGCAATGGCGCCTGATCCATCACGATCTCGAGGAATTCGCCGCCTTTCGGCGCCGGACCAATGACTCGAATAACCCATTCGACCGGATCGAACAGCGTATCGAAGGCATCGAAAATCGCCGTCCACCACATCACTTCGCGCATATCGATATTGCGATCCACCGAAGGCGGCATGTCCGAGGCCGCAAGCAGATGACGTTCATTCCCCATCTTCATGGCCACCGCGCGCGCGCCGATGCTGTCGAGGATTTGTCGCGCGAGACTTTCCGGTACCATGCCGCTCGGGGCGGCATCGAGCACAAGCGCCGCGGTATGCGCCGACGCGAGGCGATCATTGAGCCAGTTGACACGGAAATTCGCAATCGATGGAACATAGATAAGCACTTCGGCGATCATGACGAAAAGAATCGTCAGCGCGAGCAGCTTGCCCGAGAGGCCCGGGCGCGGCCGACGCGCCTGCCAGACGTCTTGCACCGTGTCGCCGTTCGTCATCGAAGAAGCCATGCGATATACATCTGTTTCACTCAACCGAACAATCGCAGGAAAGCAATCATGCGCCGCACCCAAGGACTCGTCAAACTCGGGATGAAATAGGTAATCGCCGCACGTTTGCCAATTTCGGCGAGCGTCGGATAGGGCACGATGATTCCGGTGAGCGCACGGATATTTAGGCGCTCGTTGATCGCAAGCGTCCACGTGGTGATCAGTTCGCCGGCTTCGGCGCCGACAATGGTAACGCCAAGAATTTGTCCCTTATGGTTTGTCACCACCTTGATGTGGCCGTTCGTCGCGCGCTCCGCTTGAGCGCGATCGTTTTCGTGGTAGGGCCAGCGCAGAATACGAATTTTATGGCCTTGCGCGCGCGCTTCGTCCTCGGTCAAGCCAACATGCGCAAGTTCCGGGTCGGTGAAGGTCACGCGTGGCACGGCCACGGCATCAGCCTTTGCCGGCAGCCGGAACAATACATTGCGGATGACAATTCCGGCGTGATGATTGGCGAGATGGGTGAACTGCAATCCGCCCGCGACATCGCCAATCGCGAAAACGCGCTTGTTGCTCGTGCGCAGGCGCCGATCGACAACGATCCCCTGTCGTTCTTGGATAACGCCGCCGGCTTCAAGATCAAGTTCTTGCAAATTCGGCCGCCGGCCGGCCGCCACCAGAAGATGGCTGCCTTCGATTGTTTCTTCGCCTGCTTCGGTTTTGAGGACGGCAGAGATTTTCTTGCTGTCCCCCTTCACGTGGATAATGTTGACACCCGTGCGAATATTGATGCCATCGCGCTCAATTTGGTCGAGAACGACTGCAGTGCATTCGACATCGTCGCGTGCCAACGGCTTTAATGCCTCGAGTACGGTGACCATGGCGCCGAGACGGCGATATGCCTGTGCCAGCTCAAGCCCGATCGGCCCGCCGCCGATCACGACGAGGTGCTTCGGACATTCGGTGAGGTCGAAGATCGTCTCATTGGTCAGATGCGGCGTTTTCTCGAGCCCGGGGATTGGCGGCAATGCGGGTGAAGATCCGGTGGCAATGACAAATCTCCGCGCTTTGATTTCGATGCTGTCGCCGACGACGACCGTTCTGCGATCCTTGAAGCGCGCCTCCCCCGCGATCACCCGCACGCCCAAACCGTTGAACCGTTCCACCGAATCGTTCGGCGCGATCGCCGCGATCACTCCGTGAATATGATCATGCACCGCGGCGAAATCCACGTCGAAGCGCGGCTGACGCAGGCCGAAACGCGTGGATTCGCGTGCACCATGCGCGCGCCTGCTTGCAGCGATCAACGCCTTTGACGGTACACAGCCATAGTTGAGGCAATCGCCGCCCATCTTACCGCGCTCGATCAACACAACAGGCACGCCGAATGCCGCTGTGGCCGCGGCGACGGAAAGACCGCCGGAGCCGGCACCGATTACGCAGAGATCGGGTTTGAGAAGCTCACCCATGCCATCCCCATCGAGGAAAGACGTTTAACCCTGCCGGCGCGTGCGTATCCACTTGACGATAATCGGAACCAATGCAACCAGCGCCAATGCGGTAAGCCCGGCGACGAGCTGTGGCGTCACCGCCGCCTTAAGATCAAAGTCCAGCTTGCAGTCGGCGCGGCCCGCGGCCATGCAGGCATTATATGCGGCCTCCTGCGAAGCAATCGCGCTGTCGAGGCCGGCACCCAGAAATGCATAGGCGAACGTGCCGGGAACGATGCCAAGTGCGGTGGCAAAAACAAATGTCGAAAGTGGAACCCCGCACAATGCCGGCGCGAGGTTGACCACCCAGAAGGGAAACAGCGGCACGAGTCTCAATAGCAGGAGATAGCTGAATGCGTTTTCGCGGAAGCCATCGGCTAGTCTGGTCAACAATGGCCCCGCCCGCCGCACCAGTATTTCGCCAAATGCACTCGAAGCCACGAGAAAAATAATCGTCGCTCCGACGGTCGCGCCGACAATCGTGGCCATCCCGCCAGCGAGCCCGCCGAATAGAATACCGCCGGCGATGGTGAGAAAGATCGCGCCCGGGAGCGACAGCGCGGCGGTGCCGATATAGACCGCGATATACAAAGCATAGGCCGCGATCGCGTGACTAGCGACGAACGCCGAGAGCGTGGCGCGATGGTGCACAAGGCTCTCCAGAGACAAATACCGGTGCCAGCCCATTGCCAACACGGTTGACATCAACAGGAGGATTGCTAGCAGCGGTGCGAACCGCCGCAATGAACCGAATCGGCCCTGGCCGGGAGACGGTGGCGCGTCGGCGGCATGATGCGATGGCGAAGGTGATGGCAATGGGACGCCCCTTAAACGCAGGACGAACACCAAGGATTGCCCTGCCGAAGCTCTATATAGCAAGCATCAGCCCCATTCGATGGGAAGTCACTGCCTTGTGAGAACAGTCGTGATCGAGCGCGGTTCTAGGCCGCGTCGCATTGACGAGGAAGGGGCCACTCCCTTATAAGCCGCGGGACTTTCGCACCGGCTGTCTTCGATGAACGACGACAATGCAAGCCGGATAAAGCACCCGAACGGCCGGTAGCGATCAGCGGAGAAGAGCGACCCGTGAAGCGGACCTATCAACCGAGCAAGCTCGTTCGCAAGCGCCGCCACGGATTTCGCGCCCGAATGGCGACGAAGGGCGGCCGTAGAGTCGTGGCCGCGCGGCGTTCGCGCGGGCGCAAGCGACTTTCGGCCTGACATTGGCGCCGGCTGCCCGTGTCATTCCCATGGAGCGATTGCGACGACGGGCGGACTTTCTAACCGCGGCGACCGGGTTAAAAGTGCCGGCCACTGGTTTCGTGCTGCAGACTTTAAGGCGGCGTGACAGCGGTCCGATGCGGATCGGATTTACGGTGTCGAAAAAGGTTGGCAATGCCGTTGAACGAAATCGCGTCCGGCGCCGGTTACGCGAGATCGTCAGACATGCAGCTAAAGGCCAGATGCAGCCGGGACATGACTACGTTTTGATCGGACGGCGGGCAGCGCTCGCCATTCCATTTGAACGAATGATCGAAGAATTCGATAGCGCGTTACGACGCGCGCATGCGGGTAAGCGATGAGCGATCAGAAAAACACCATTCTCGCGATCGTGCTATCGGCGATTGTCCTCTTCGCCTGGCAATATTTCATCGGCATACCGCAGATGGAGAAGCAACGGCAGGAAGCGCAGCAACAGGCCCAACAAAAAACTCAAGCCCCGCAACCCGCGCCTGGAACCGGCACGCCAACGACACCTGCGCCCGGCACAGGTGCGCCGCAGGCTCCCAGCGTTGGCGGGGCGCCGATAGCCGCGCAACAATTGTCGCGCGAACAGGTCATCGCCGCCACGCCGCGTGTTGCGATCGATACCCCACGGCTAAAGGGCTCCATTGCTCTCAAGGGTGCGCGCATCGACGACCTGTCGCTCGCGCAGTATCACGCGACCGTCGATCCAAAATCGCCGGCCATTATCCTATTGTCGCCGTCTGGAAGCCCACATCCATTCTATGCGGAATTCGGCTGGGTCATAGGCGCGGGCACGAACGTGAAGGTGCCGGGCGCGGACACCATGTGGCAGCAACGGGGAGCTGGTGCGTTGCGCGTCGATCATCCGGTTACGCTGACTTACGACAACGGCGAGGGTTTGGAATTTCGCCGCGAAATTAGTGTCGATGACAAATACATGTTCCGGATCGAGGATCAGGTCGCTAACAAGGGAGCGGCTCCAGTTTCGCTCTTTCCGTACGGCTTGATCTCGCGGCACGGAACGCCGGAGACACTTGGCTATTACATCCTGCATGAAGGCCTGATCGGCGTGCTCGGCGAGCAAGGCTTGCAGGAAATCACCTACAAGTCGGTCGAGGAAAAAAAGACAATTTCTTTCAAGGTTAACGACGCCTGGCTCGGGATCACCGACAAATATTGGGCGGCGACGCTCGTGCCCAACAAGAAGGCGCAAATCCAGGCGCGGTTCTCATCCGGCACGCTTGGCGCCGTAAAGACCTACCAGTCCGATTATCTCGGCGAGGCCGTTACCATCGCGCCGGGGGCGAGCCATTCGACTGCAACACACATGTTCGCCGGCGCCAAGGAAGTCGCCGTCGTCGACGCCGTCGAGAAGCAGTACGAAATCAATCGGTTCGATCTTTTGATCGATTGGGGTTGGTTCTATTTCATTACCAAGCCGCTGTTCAAAATCATGGATTATTTCTTCCACCTGACCGGCAATTTCGGCATCGCGATCCTACTCGTCACTGTGCTCATCAAAATCGTCTTCTTCCCCTTGGCCAATAAGTCCTATGCCTCAATGGCAAAGATGAAAGCCGTGCAGCCGCAGATGCAGATGATCCGCGAGCGACATGGCGACGACAAAGTGCAGCAGCAGCAGGCGCTGATGGAGCTTTATAAGAAGGAAAAAATCAATCCGCTCGCCGGATGCCTGCCGATTGTCGTGCAAATTCCAGTATTCTTCGGGCTCTATAAGGTGCTGTTCGTCACCATCGAGATGCGTCACGCGCCGTTCTATGGATGGATCCGCGACCTGTCGGCGCCCGATCCAACCAACCTCTTCAACCTGTTCGGACTGATCCCGCTCGACCCGACCCTTCTGCCGGTGTTCGGCCAATTCCTGCATATCGGCGTATGGCCGCTCATTATGGGCGTCACCATGTGGGCGCAGATGAAGCTCAATCCGTCCCCGCCGGATCCGACGCAAAAAATGATCTTCGACTGGATGCCGATCATCTTCACCTTCATGCTCGCCGGGTTCTCCGCCGGCCTCGTGATTTATTGGGCCTGGAACAATACGCTCTCCGTGATCCAGCAATCGGTGATCATGCGTAAGCACGGCGCCAAGATCGAACTGTTCGACAATATCAAGGAGCTTTTCGGCAAGAAGAAGAGCAGCTGAGCGGCGTCCACACGCGGGTGATAGCATCGCCGCCGCCATGACCGGAAGCGCCTTCACCGCAGCCGAACTTGAAGTAGGTCGACGACTATTCGCGGCGGACTGGCAATTCACGGAAGCCGCGGGTTCGCTCGCCATGATCCCGCCGATGCGGGGCACCGAAATCGCTTTCGCCGGCCGGTCCAATGTTGGCAAATCAAGCCTGATCAACGCGCTCACCGGGCGAAAGGGCCTTGCGCGCATCTCGCACACACCCGGCCGCACTCAAGGGTTGATCTTCTTCTCCGGCGGCGGCGCGCTGCATCTCGTTGATATGCCGGGCTATGGCTATACCGAGGCGCCCAAGCAGAAAGTGGAAGCCTGGACCGAACTGATCCACACCTATCTGCGCGGGCGCGCCAATCTCGCGCGCGTCTATTTGCTTGTCGATGCGCGCCACGGCCTGAAAGCCGCCGACGACGAAACGCTGGCGGCGTTGAGCGAAACGGCGGTGAGCCATCAGATCGTGCTCACCAAAACCGACCAAGTGAAGGAACGTAACCTCGCCGAAAGTATGGCTGCACTCAGCGCCGTTCTCGCAAAACGCCCGGCCGCCTTTCCCGATGTGATCGCCACATCGGCGCGCGAGGG
>JACQTM010000137.1 GCA_016210825.1 Hyphomicrobiales bacterium | reverse complement strand
TTTCACCGGTCCAAGCATGGTTGCGGGTCTCTGGTACTTACCGGCAGTTCATGGTGTGATGACCATGCATGGCTGGCGCGTGAACCGGCCGGCCACCTTGCGCAACAGATACTAGAACCGCCGAATGCAGTGCGGTGGGAGTGACGCCCATGAACTCTCGTGAACGATTGCGCGGTAACATTGGAATATCTGGAATTCTGGCCATGATCGGCCTCGCAGCGATGCTGGCGGCGCCGGCCTCGGCCGCCGAGGACATCAAGGCTCCGACCGAACCCGTCGCCAAGGCGGCGTTCGACGTGCTCGAAAAGCACTGCGCGCGTTGCCACCAGGAAGGCAAACTAAGCGCGCGCGAGCGGCCGGCGAAGAATTTCGGCTTTATCCTTAAGCTCGACGAGCTCGCCGGAAACCCGAATTACATCCTGCCGGGCAACCCGCACGGTTCCAAGCTGTTCAAGCAGATCGTGGATAAGGAGATGCCCTATGACGTGGTGTATGAGGGCTCGACCAATCCCGACGTATCCGAGGCTGATCTCAAGACGCTTGAAGCGTGGATTACCTCGCTCGGCACCAAGACCGCGGCGGCGTGCGAGGCGCGCAAATTCGTCGGTGGCAAGGACATCGTCGGATTAATCGCGGCCGATCTGGAAAAGATTCAGACAACGCGCGCGAAGGGAACGCGCTATCTAACGCTGACGCATTTGAAGAACGCCTGCGTCGATGATGCCGCAATGAAGGTTTACCAGCAGGGTGTCATCAAGCTTGTCAACAGCCTGAGCCGCTCCTCCGATATCGTGCGGCTTGAGACGATCGACCCGGACGAAAGTATCCTGCGCATCAATATCGACGATCTCGGATGGGAGGCGCGCGATTGGGACAGTGTGCTTGCCGCCTATCCGTACAACATGCAGCCGGACACACAGCTTAATGCGGTCCTTCGCCAAGCGACGGGAACGCCGCTGCCGTATGCGCGCGCCGATTGGTTCGCCTACACGGCGTCGCGGCCGGGTCTCTACGAGACATTGTTGAAGCTGCCGAAGACGTTCCAGGCGCTTACGCGCGAGCAGGGCGTGGACGTCGAGGGCAACATCCGCCGCTTCGTGGCGCAACGCTCCGGCTTCCAGAAATCCGGCGTCAGCCGCAATAACCGTCTGATCGAGCGTCATGCCTCGCGCAGCGGTTATTTCTGGACATCCTACGATTTCGCCGGCAACAAAGCCAAGCAGAGCCTGTTCGAATTCCCGCTCGGGCCGACCGGCGCCAGCGCCTTCACGCACGACGGCGGTGAATCGATCTTTAGCCTGCCGAACGGCTTCCAGGCCTATTACCTGAACACGGCCAAGGGCGATGCCATCGCGACCGGGCCAACCAACATCGTGCAGGATCCGTCGAGCAAGGATCTCTCGGTTACCAACGGCATTTCCTGCATGGGCTGCCATGACCAGGGCATGCGCAAGGCCAAGGACGATATCCGTGACCATGTGCTGGCTAGCCGCAGCTTCTCGAAGGAAGTGCGCGACGCGGTCGAGGCGCTCTACCCGCCGCGCGAGAAGATGGATCGTGTCATCGAGGACGACGCCCGGCGCTTCAGCGACGCGATGGGACGTGCTGCTCTCGATCCCTCGCTTAAGCTCAACGGCGTCGAGATGATCAACGCGCTTGCCAAACGCTACGAGGGCGACGTCGATCTGACGTTTGCCGCGGCCGAATTCGGTCTGAAGAAGGACGAATTCACCAAGGCCGCCGCCGACGCCTCGCGCAAGAACCGGCCGCTTATCCGCCGGCTCGAGCAGGGTTCGGTGCCGCGCGATCAGTTCGAGTCGGTCTACGCCGAGATCGCTCGCGAAATCACCGACGATCGGCTCGTCAATGTCGGCGGGGCTAAGCCTGCGGTTGCGAAAGTCATCGGCAAGACTGACTTGTCGCTGACTTCCGACAAGAGCGTGTACAACCAGGGTGAGACCCCGATCTTCATCGTCACCGCGTCGAGCGAGTGCTTCCTTACGCTCACCAATGTGGACGACAAGGGCCAGGGTACGGTGATCTTCCCGAACAAGTTCCAGCAGGACAACCGCATCATCGGTCGCACCGCGGTGCAGATTCCCGGTGGTAGCGCGCCGTTCCAGTTCAGGCTGAACGATCGGGGCACCGAGACCGTGATCGCGGTGTGCAGCGGCGGCAAGGGCGCGGTGGACGGCATCAAGCATGACTTCGCCACGACCGCGTTCACTCCGGTTAAGGATTACACGCGATCCATTGCCCAGGCGCGGCAGATCCAAGTCGTGCCAGCCGCACCGGCGAAGCCGGGGGTGTCACCTGCGCCGCAGCCTCAGCCGGTATCGGCTGGCGGAACCTTCCGCGCGGCGATCAAGATCCAGGTGCGCTGACAGGATCGCAAATCTGAACAATGAAACGGCCGCCGATAGTCCCGGCAGCCGTTTCGTTTATCGCGATTGCCGGTTATCAGCCGGGCCGCTTGTTCGCAGTAATCATTCGTATGCGTCCTTCACGCCGATGGCGCGATGAGATAGGTCAACTGAATCCAGGTTGATGAATTGCTCCGGTTGCCGCAAATTATCCGTCGTCTTGTTTTTCGCACTTCAATCTCCCACCTGCACCGGCACGAACCCATGACCAGCGCGCTGTTCTCATCGATCCGGCTTGGCGGCCTCGAATTGTCGAACCGCATTGTTGTGTCGCCCATGTGCCAATACAGCGCCGATGACGGCTGCGCCAATGATTGGCATCTGACCCATCTCGGTATGCTCGCCAATTCCGGGGCGGCGTTGCTGGTCGTCGAGGCGAGCGGCGTGGAGCGGTCGGGGCGTATCACTCATGGATGCCTCGGCATCTATTCCGACGATTGCGAAGCGGCACTTGCCCGCGTTGTCGCCCATTGCCGGCGGATCGGCACCGCCAAACTCGGCATCCAACTCGCACATGCCGGGCGAAAAGCCTCGGCGCAGTTGCCCTGGCAAGGCGGGCAGGCGCTAACCGCCGGCGCCGACCCGTGGCCGACCATCGCCCCGTCCGCGATCCCCTTTGGCCCCAACTGGCATACGCCGCGCGAAATGACCGAGGATGACATGACGCGGGTGCGCGAGGCCTTTGTCACAGCCGCCAAGCGCGCGATGCGTATCGGCTTCGACGCGATCGAGTTGCATATGGCGCACGGCTATCTGATGCACAGCTTCGTCTCGCCGATCTCCAACAAGCGGACCGATGGCTATGGCGGCTCGCTCGACAACCGCATGCGTTATCCTTGCGAAATCGCGCGTGCCGTGCGCGCCGTGACGCCAAAAAACATTGCGCTCGGCGCGCGCATTACCGGTAGCGACTGGACCGAGGGCGGGTTAACCGCGGACGATGCGGCCATGTTTGCCACGGCGCTCAAGAACGCCGGTCTCGATTTCGTTTGCGTGTCATCGGGCGGAATTACGGCTGAGACGCGCAATCCGCCGGATCTCGGCTACAACGCGCCGCTTGCGGCGACTGTGAAGAAAAGCGCCGGGATAGCGGTGCGCACGGTCGGCCTGATCGTCGATCCGAAGCAGGCCGAGGCGATCGTCGCCGAGGGTAAAGCTGACATGGTGTCGCTCGCACGCGCCATGCTCGACGATCCACATTGGGGCTGGCATGCGGCGCGGGCGCTTGGCGCCGATGTGCAACGGCCACCGCAATATTTACGCGCCGGCCCGAAGCTCTGGGCACCGGCCGCGGCACGTTGAGCGCCATATGGATGCCTTCGTCTTCGCCGCTGTCCTGTTCGCGGCTATGTGCCATGCCGGCTGGAACGCGCTCATCAAGGTCGGACTCGATCCGCTGTCGACGACGACACTTATTTCGATCGGCGCCGCTCTGGTGGCTTTACCGTTCATCCCTGTCTTCGGCGTTCCCGCCGCCGCGGCATGGCCGTGGCTGATCGCCTCGGTCGTCATCCACCTGTTCTATTTCGCTTCCCTGATCGAAAGCTATCG
>JACQTM010000126.1 GCA_016210825.1 Hyphomicrobiales bacterium | reverse complement strand
GACCAGGAAGTAGTCCTTCACGATCTTACGGAACGGGGTCAGTGACAGAAGGTGCGCCACGACCGGGCTGCCATCGGCGAGACGAATGTCGAAGACGAGCCGGTTCTCGGTCATGCTCAGATGCAGTGCGTACGGCCCGCCATCATGATCGACCGGGGCAAACGCGTTCTCCTCGATCAGGTCATAGATGGCCACGGCGCGCTCGTGCTCGACGTCCGGGCTGGAGCGGCCGATCGAGGCCTCATCAAGCGTCACCGCGACGAGCCGAAGCGTGGGTGAGCCGGAAGGCGGGTTATCCGTCGTCATCGGCGGTTGAGGCGGATCGCAACCGAGCGCGCATGCGCGTTAAGGCCTTCAGCCTCGCCGAGCGCGATCGCCGCCGGACCGAGCGCGGCCAGTTGGTCCGGGCCGCACTTAAGGATGGATGTCCGCTTCATGAAATCGAGGACGCTCAAGCCCGACGAGAAGCGCGCCGAGCGCGCCGTTGGCAGCACGTGGTTCGTGCCGCCGACATAGTCGCCGATCGCCTCGGGGGTATGCGCGCCGATGAAGATCGCCCCCGCATTGCGGATTTTTTCCGCGAGCTTTTCCGCTTGCGTGCCGATCAATTCGAGATGCTCGGGGGCGATGGCGTCAGCCAGCGCGATCGCCTCGTCGAGCTTGGCAACGAGAATGAGCGCGCCGAAATCTTTCCACGACGCACCAGCGATCGCCGCGCGCGGCAGGCTCGCGAGCCGCGCACTCACCGCCTTCTCGACCGCGGCCGCCACAGGTGCGTTATCGGTGATGAGGATCGATTGTGCCGCCGCGTCGTGCTCGGCTTGCGCTAGCAGATCGGCGGCGATCCAATCGGGATTGGCGTTGCTGTCGGCGATGATCAGCACTTCGGAGGGTCCTGCGATCATATCGATGCCAACCTTGCCGAAGACGAGGCGCTTGGCGGCGGCGACATAGGCATTTCCGGGACCGACGATCTTCGCGACCGGCTTTATTGTCTGCGTGCCATAGGCCAATGCCGCGACCGCTTGCGCGCCGCCGACGCGATAAATTTCATCGACGCCGGCAAGCTTCGCCGCCGCGAGCACGAGCGGATTGAGCTTGCCGTCCGGCGCCGGCACGGCCATGACGAGGCGCGGCACGTCCGCGACCTTCGCCGGTACCGCGTTCATCAGCACGGAAGATGGATAAGCCGCAGTGCCACCCGGCACGTAGAGGCCGACCGCCTCGATCGCGGTCCAGCGCGCGCCGAGCTCGACACCGAGCGCGTCGGTGAAGCGGTCGTCGGCCGGTTTCTGGCGGCGATGAAATGCGTCGATGCGACCGCGCGCCAATTCAAGCGCCTTGAGTGCCTCCGCATCACAGGACTTAGCCGCGGCGGCGATTTCATCGGCGCTAACCCGCAATTCAAGCTTGTCGAGATCGATTCGATCATACTTTTTGCTGAGCTCGATCAGCGCCTTGTCGCCGCGTGCAACGACGTCGGCGATGATGCCGCGCACGGCCGTTTCCACATCGGCCGAAACCTCGCGCTTGGTGGCAAGGAAAGCATCGAAGCTTTTGGCGAAGCCCGTGGCTTTGCTGTCGAGGTGAATGGGCATGACTTGTGAATGGCTTGCGGATGCCCTGACGTCAACCGACTCCGTCCTGACTTTTTCCCTCCCCACCCGGGCCGCGCTTGCGCGCGCCCGGGCGCAGGCTCTTGTGGGGAGGGTGGCGAGTGATAGCGAGCCGGGTGGGTATCGTGCAGTGGAACCTTAGAAGGACCCCCACCCCGCCCACCGTCGCTTCGCTGCGGCGAGCTATCCACTTTATCGTCATTGCCGGGCTTGACCCGGCAATCCATGCGGCCTTTCAGCACGAAAGACTTTTCGTAAGGCCACCGATTGCCGAGTCGCATCATGGATGCCCGGGTCAAGCCCGGGCATGACGGTTGAGAGTATGGCTCGCGCATTGCGTATGTCCGCTTCCGTATTCCAAGCACCCATGCACCATCGTTCTCGCGAGGCATTTCAGCCTCCGAGCTTTGATTTTCTTACCCCTCACCGAAAAAGTGAGGGGATGGCGCGCCGATTGGCGC
This sequence comes from Hyphomicrobiales bacterium, assembly GCA_016210825.1. GTDB lineage: Bacteria > Pseudomonadota > Alphaproteobacteria > Rhizobiales > Xanthobacteraceae > JACQTM01. Next base: position 3,471 of record JACQTM010000126.1, on the reverse strand, counting down.
AACCAAGTTCAAGTGTGCGGCTCTCTTTCGAGAACCGCCGCGCCTCCCGGCGCGCCATGGCGGCGATTTTTCGCCCCGGGGCCGTGCTTCCGGGGCCGGACGGGGAGCATTCGCTCCACCTGATCCCGCGGGCTTTCGCCCGCGTTCATCCGGCCCGCGTCCAGCCATCAAAGGCAGACCCCCGTAGTAGGGTCGGACGGCTACCCAAGGCGTCCCGGACGCATGGTTGCGAACCACGCGCGCAGGCGCCGCGCCCGATCCACACGAAACGGAGCAACCGGTTCGCGTCCCTTCATGGGACCGGGATGACGACGGAGCTAATGGAGGATTGGGGCGGAAATATGATTATATTCCTATATATCATTTACACCACTTGGGACTAGACCCAGACAAAGCCGCCCCGGCCGCGAAGGTAGGAGGAGATGGCGCGCCCAAAATTAAAATTGAAATTACGCCTGAGATGATCGAGGGCGTGGCGAAAGGTTAATTAGTCTCGTTGGTTGGAGTTGCGGAAGTCTGACGCCGGATTATTCGAGGAAGTGGCGGTTTCTGTGCTTCGGGCAGCTTTGCAAAAACGTGCAACGCCTCAAAAATAGCGTCCATTATTTCATTGAACTTGTTGTGCGCACCGACAACGTCGCTGGCAAATACCGCTAAGTCATCGAATGACTCAGGTTGAGCTCCCAAAGTGAGACGCGATTTTGCCGTCACCTGAATTCGCTTCACCGTTCCCGTGTCGGGGTACCAAATACGCTTATCATGGACAATTCGGTTTCGCCTTTCGACGAGTCCGCCAATGCTGCCGCTGAATTGAGAAATCCGGTTTTCAAGTTCTTCGCCGAATTGATATAAGCGGACGAGCGATTGAAGGGCATTCAATTTGGGGATAGGTGAAATCATTTGCGCAGTCACGCATGCGGCAAGTGCTTGCTGTGTGCTAAGTAGTTCCCAAATTGTATAGTCAATATCGAACTCAAAATCGGCCCAAGCCATTGTTGCAAGCCCGATGCCGGCTGCATGTTTGGCGGGGATGTTGCTGGTAAGATCAGTGTCAGACATCTATCGGCTTCCCATAATCAAAATAGAAAAGATCAGTTCAGCAAAGAATGGGCGGATCGTCATTTCGAAGCCGCATTGCGTGGCGGGCGGATCGTTGGACATAAGCTTATGAAAGATAGTCCGCCGAAGCTGCGAAAGCCAAACAGGAATGTGGCAAGCAAGAACCCGTGCTAACGATTATGTCTGAGTGGATGTTTTTGGTCTTTGTAGGTATCGGTTTTTCGCGACCCATAAGCAATCGCGGCGGGAACTGCACTCTTAAGTTCCAAAAAAGTAAGCTGGCAAGGCCGGTCGACTAACGGGGTAAGTTTGATCGGGATTTGGCCGTGATTTGCAATTTCGAGAACGATAGGGCCACTCCAGCCAGGCTGAATCCATGGCGCTGTTTGATGCATGCTCAACCCAACACGCGCGTATGTGCTGCGACCTTCGACCAGACCGATTAAGTTATTGGGAATTGTGATCGATTCATAGGTGAGCGCGAGAACGAGCTCGCCTGGATCAAGATCGAAAGAGTCTCTATCTTCTGTGATCCAAAGATTTAGGTCGCCTAATGAACCAAGACCTTCGGCAACAGAAAGTGTAATTCCAGTGATGTCTTTGCGATAGCGAGTGAACTGCCGCCCTAGCCGCAAGTCGATAGATGCTTCTCCCCATTGTTTGTCTTCGAGTGTTGGGGAGAATCGAATCTTACCGGCCTTGACCGCTTTACGAATGTCCTTTTGGGACAGAATCATCCGGCAGCTTTGAGCACCATGGAATCTGGAACTTCGGCCAGTCCTGTGGTGGTGAAAAATGAGCCGGACAACTTGACCGTCAACGTTCTGTTCGAGACGGTTTTTACTTCTGCCGCGAGATATTGACCGTCATTTCCTTGCACAATGAAATCTGACTTCGCAAATCCTGAAACAGGACCGGATGAGGTTGAAACAGTTACAAGTTTTTCCGTGGGGAACGCCCCATCCTTAACGTCCGTTTTGACGTAAACCCTTTGACCGGGCTTTGGCTTCGGTTGGACCCCCTGTAAGCTTGTGAATGGCTTTCCTGCTAGCAGGCTGATTTTTCAGTGATTCGGGAACCGCCAACATCGTCGTTGAATGAGGTAAATTATCGCTGTTGAAATATGGCAACACAAGAACAAAGATAGAACTTTGCTATTTTATTGAATGATCGGGGGTAAATTAAAATATTGCATCCCTAGAATTTCTTGCGCCAATGCGTGAAGCGCAAAGCCTGAAATCTAAAATCCGGCTTGTGAGGTTGCCGGTACGTAAGACGCTTCCGCTCAACACATATGATGCCGAGCGCAACAAGATCCCGCCCGCTTTCGCTTCGCACCCAGTCAAGCTTGCGCAGATCGCGTAAATTTATCTGCGTCGGTCAGCCCTTCCCACAAGGGGGTGGGTAAAGACTACGCCGCCCCCACCTCATCCTTGATCTTCACCGCGCCTTCGAGGTCCACCGAGACCAGTTGCGAGACGCCGCGCTCGGCCATGGTCACTCCAAAGAGGCGGCTCATCCGTGCCATGGTGATCGGGTTGTGGGTGATGATGACGAAGCGCGTGTCGGTGGAGCGCGTCATCTCGTCGAGCAGGTCGCAAAAGCGTTCGACGTTGTGATCGTCGAGCGGGGCGTCCACCTCGTCGAGCACGCAGATCGGCGCCGGATTGGTGAGAAACACCGCGAAGATCAGCGCCAGCGCGGTCAGCGCTTGCTCGCCGCCTGAGAGCAGCGATAGGGTCGTTGGTTTTTTTCCGGGAGGCTTGGCCATGATCTCGAGACCCGCCTCCAGCGGGTCATCGTGCTCAACGAGCTGCAATTCCGCATTGCCGCCACCGAACAATTCACTGAACAAATTCTTGAAGTGGCCATTCACCACCTCGAAGGAGGCGAGCAGGCGCTCGCGCGCCTCGCGATTGAGACTGAGTATGCCCTGGCGCAATCGCTTGATCGCTTCGACGAGGTCGTCGCGCTCGGTGGTGAGCGTTTCGTGCTGAACCTCCACCTCGCGCAGCTCCTCTTCCGCGCGCAAGTTGACCGCGCCAAGGCGCTCGCGGTCGCGGCGCAGCTTTTCGAGTTCCGCTTCGATCGTCTCGATGTCCGGCACCGCCGATCCGGCCTCGATCCCCGCGAGCTTTGCCAATTCGGCGGGATCCACTTCAAGCATGTCGCGGATTTCGCGCCTGATGTCGTCGAGCCTGCGCTTTGCGCCCACGAGGCGCTCCTCGCCGCGCGCGGCCTGTTCGCGCGCTGCGCTGAGCGTATCGAGCGTCGCGCGCGTCGTGCGATCCGCCTCATTGAGTACAGTCTCGGCCGCCGCCAGCCGATCGGAAGCTTTACGGCGCGCCACCTCGGCCGCTTCGATTTCCCCGATCAACGCGCTGCGCTTGCCGGCGAAGGCTTGCGGGGCAT
>JACQTM010000125.1 GCA_016210825.1 Hyphomicrobiales bacterium | reverse complement strand
GCTGTGCACGGAGACGGCGTCCTACGTCAACGGCGCGGAAATTCACATCAACGGCGGCCAGCACGTCTGACAGTGGTCAGAGCCATTTCCGCCACTTAAAGAAAAGATATGGCAGGATCGCCGCAAGCAGCATCATGCCGATCGCTATCGGGTATCCGGAAATCCATTCCAGCTCCGGCATGTGCTTGAAGTTCATACCGTAGATCGAGGCGATCAGCGTCGGCGGCATCAACACCACCGCTACCACCGAAAAAATCTTGATGATGTTGTTCTGCTCGATGGTGACGACGCCAACCATGGCGTCGAGCATGAAGGTAATGTTGTTGGTCAGATAGGTCGCATGGTCGGAGAGTGAGCCGACGTCGCGCTGCATCGATTTTAGTTGCGCGCGCGTGTCCTTGGCCCAGCGCAAGTTCTCGGCTTCGTTGGCGAGAAAGAGCACGAGGCGGCCGATCGAAACGAGACTCTCGCGTACCTTCGAGGTCAGATCGCCCTTCTGGCCGATCGTCGCGAGGATCGAGTCATAGACCCGAGAGCGGTCCGCGCCACGGCGTCCGAAGATGTCCTGCGAGACGCGATCGACCTCGATACCGATCTTTTCAAGAATATCGGCGGCGCGATCGATCACGGCATCGAGTAGGTCCATCAGGACACTCTCTCCCGTCACCGTCGGCGGGCAGGTCCGGCCGAGCTTCGTCATTACGATCGTGAACGGGCGGGGTTCGTCGTAACGAACCGTGATGAGGCGGTGGCTGGAGAGGATGAATGTGACCGGGGTGGTCTTCGGCATCGGGGTGTCTGAATGACACATCAGCGTCGCTGTCATGTAGCGCGCGCCGTTCTCCGTGTAGAGGCGGCTCGAAACCTCGATCTCCTGCATTTCCTCCCGCGTCGGAACCGCGATCCCAAGAAAACGTTCGACCACGCGGTCCTCGTCCACCGTCGGATTGACGAGGTCGATCCATACCGAGGCATCCGGCAGAACGTTTCCAACGCCGACCGGCTGACGCTCGAGTGTATTCCCGCGCGGAATATAGACCGAGAGCATGGCATCCCCGCCCGTCCGCCCCGCCAATCATGCTGATCGATTGGCGGCGGACAGCCGCAGTCATGGCCCGACCGCGCCTCATCCTGCAAGGACTTATATGCCAGTTACGTTGCGTGGCCTCGCCCGCGGGCCGACCAGTCCGGCCGTCACGCGGCGCGATGGGAAGGGATCTGCGCCGATACGCCGTCAGGCGACAGCGTCGAGCTTGTGTCGCTCGGTATTCGCGGTTGCGGTGGTCTCGGGCCGATTCTTGGCTTCACTCCGATAGCGTAGTGCCGCAACCAGCGCTGAAATTCCGATGCGGCCATAGCGTCGATCGAGACTGACCTGCTCGCGCGACAATCCCTTTTTTTCTGCGCTTTGGGCCTTGGGCGCCAACATTGCTTCCTCCTCATTGACTTCCAAACATTCTATGATTGGTGAGCCGCGGATGCGGAGCCAGTTGGGCCAAAATCGTATCAATTGATGGCATTTTCATCCGAGCGTACATGTTCCAACCCCGCCATCATGGAGGCGGGTGAATAGTCACTCATGGTAAACGTATGATTAAGTGCTCCGTGAGATGCTGGCCCATCACCTCCAGGCGGCTCGGAGCCACTCACACCGGGAGCAGCCAGAGCCAAATGAGCGGTGAGACATTTACGCAACAGGTGCACAAGACCTCTCTTGGACCGCACCTATCGCCTGGAAGCGCAATGGCATTTTCGGATAAGACCTTATGGTGGAATCGCGTCGGTCGGACCGCAGCAATAAGAACAAGGGGAATTTGATGGCGACCCGTATTGTCGCTCTGCTCGTTCTTGGATTGGGCCTCGCCGGCTGCATGCAGTCGGTGCTTGAACCTGCTTCGGAGGCCAACCTCAACGCACGGGACAAGAAGTTGCTTGCCAATGTCCCGTACGCACCAGCAACGATCCCGGAGCCTTACAAGCGGCACATCGTGGGTTATCACCGCAAGGAAGTGCCCGGTACGATCGTGGTCGATTCCGACGCGCGCTATCTTTATTACGTTCTACCCGAGGGTAAGGCGATCCGCTACGGCGTGACCGTTGGCGAAGAGGCATTGGTCTTTTCAGGCGTCGCCAAGGTCGGCAACAAGACCGAATGGCCGAGCTGGACACCGACCGCCGCGATCAAGCAGCGTCTTGGCGAAGTCCCGAGCTATGTTGCGCCGGGCCCAGCCAACCCGATGGGCGCGCGCGCGCTCTATCTCTTTGCCAATAACAAGGACACCCTTTATCGCATTCACGGCACCAACCAGCCGGAATATATAGGCGAGGCGATTTCATCCGGCTGTATCCGCCTGACCAATGAGGACATCATCGACCTCTTCAATCGCGTGAAGATCGGTACCGTGGTCGTCGTTCTCGCGCCCAATCAGGGCGACTCACCGCACAATCCACGTGTAGCGAATGGCCCGGGGGACAGGGCTGGCAGTTTCTGAGAGCGCAAGCGGCTCGAGGAAATTCAGGCGGCGCCGGTTATTTCGGCGCCGCTTTGCTTTTTGCAGCCTGTTCAAGCACCGAGCGCCACCTGGACGATCTCGGGCGGCATGCCGAGCCGTACTGGCAAAATACTGGTCCCAAGACCCGCGGAGACGATCATGTGCCGGTTGTCTTCGATAACGTGCCCATAGGCATAACGCGCCCCATAGGCGGACGGAACGAAGCGTTGCCACACGAGCGGCAATCGTACCTGTCCGCCGTGGGTATGCCCTGCGAGCGTAAGCGCCACGCGGCGAGGTACATTGGGAAAAATGTCGGGCTCGTGCACAAGCAGGATGACCGGATTATTGTTGTCGATGCGAGCAAGCGTGCCCGGTAAGTCATCGACGCCGAGATATCGGTGATTGCGGACAGGAATGGCGATCTGATCACCGATACCCGCGAGCCAAAAACGGCCCCCCTGATGGGCAATTTCCACGGCATCATTTTCCAGTACTGGGATGCGCACGCGGGCTAACGCCTTGCGCACGCCATCAATATCGTACCACCAATCATGATTGCCGAGGATTGCCCAGGTACCGAGCGGCGCCTCGATTTGTGCCAATTCTCCGGCCCACACATCGTGGGGCACACGTTCGGTTACAAAACGATGAGTGGCGAAAAAGTCGCCGAGCAACACGACGAGGTCGGATTTCAGCGTCTTAGCCTCGGCGATAATCCGGCGAATATGGGCGAGCCCCATATTCGGGCCCCCGGCGTGCAAATCCGCGATCACCGTAACGGATAGTCGCAAGTCCGCCGGCCATTCGGGCGGCTTCGGCCGATACCGGGTCACGACCAGACCCTCCGCTTCGATGCCGACGCCATAGGCTGCGGTGGCGAGACCTGCGGTGCCGATCAAACCGAGACCGCCGAGAACGAGGCCACGCCGTGTTAGCGCCGTGGAGACGGGCGGCTTTGGTAGGACGAAATCCTGGGGTTTGAGCGGCTTCACGTTTCGCCGATAGCACAATGACGGTGAAGAGATGGTTTCATTGATCCGGTACTGGTTGTGTAGATTGTTCCGCGGCGTCACTGGATATGGCCTCGCCCTCGAGGTTCGGCCGTGGCCGCGGCAGCGGCACGAAATCGCGCACATCCCATTGGCAGAGGCGAAAGCTGCTGGTTCTCTCGGCAAGATCGAAGTGGATGTGATCCTCGTGATAGCCGTCCGAAGCCGGACCGAGCACGGTGGTGAAGCGCGCACAGGCGGCGGCACGCATCGCCTCACGGAAATCTAACGAACCTACCGATCTGCCGAGTAGGACTGTACGACCCTCGGTAAGCTTCACGCCGCGAATATCGAGTGCCCCGGCAAGGCCATGCTCGCTCAGGTGCGCGCCGGTGATGCGGTTACGGCCGCGGCATTCATAGGAACCGTAATTCTCGATCGCCTTGAGCGGCATTCCAAGGCGGCGCATCACCGGCACCACGTCTTCACGCACCCAATGCACGACCGCTTCGGCCATGGGGCAGCGCAGTAAAGCCGGGGTCGAGAACGCAACATGCTCGCCGTCATTAAGTATCACCGCCTCCAGACGGACTGCGTCCATCGCACCGCAAGCCCCCTCCCCGACAAGCGGCGGCAGCGACTGAAATATGGCAATACCACCGGAGAGCCGCGTCTTGCATTGTGAAGTCATAATGTCCGGAGCTTCCGCGATGACTTCCGGCGGCGGCACCGCAGCGGCCTCGGAGGTTCCAATGAATGCGGTGTCCGCCAACAACGTGGCCGCAATTACGGCATTGCAAGCAAGGTTTTTCACGCGGCCGATCTCGGCAAGGATTGCGGTTTTTATACGGGATGGGCCAGTTGCGCCGTCCCGGCAGGCCGTTAACCTGATGGTTGGCCGGAAGGCCCAACACGGCGACAATGACAGTAAAGACTTGGGGGAAACGTTCATGCTTGGACTGATGCAGGATTGGCCGCTGCTTTGCCATCGCATCATCGACCATGCCGCGATATATCATGCCAAGCGGCCGGTTATCTCGCGCTCGATCGAAGGGCCGATCCATTCCACGGATTACGCGTCCATCCGCGCACGCGCGATGAAAGTCGCCCAGCGGCTCGACCGCGACGGCATTAAGCTCGGCGATCGGGTGGCGACGCACGCCTGGAACACCTGGCGGCATCTCGAAGCGTGGTACGGCATCCTCGGGATCGGCGCGATCTATCATACGGTCAACCCGCGGCTGTTCCCCGACCAAATCGCCTGGATCATTAACGACGCCGAAGACCGCGTCATGATGAGCGATCTGACTTTCGTCCCGCTGCTGGAAAAGCTCGCCGACAAACTGCCGTCGATCGAACGCTATATTTTGTTCACGGATGCAGCGCACATGCCGAAAACGTCGCTGCGCAACGCGGTACCTTACGAGGACTGGATCGGCGCCGTGGACGGCGATTTTGCCTGGCGGGCGTTGGATGAGAACACTGCCGCCGGCATGTGTTACACGTCCGGCACAACCGGCAATCCCAAGGGCGTGCTTTATGCGCACCGCTCCAATGTGCTGCACGCGCTGATGGCATCGCTTCCGGATTCCAAGGGGTTGTCGTCGCGCGACGTCATCATGCCGGTGGTGCCAATGTTTCATGCCAATGGCTGGTCGCTGCCGTTCTCCGCGCCACTCACCGGTGCGTCCTTCGTCCTGCCGGGCGCCAAGATGGACGGCGCCTCGATCTATGAGCTTCTCAACACCTGCAAGGTCACCTGCACCGCCGCGGTCCCGACGGTATGGCTGATGCTGCTCGATTACCTGGAAAAATCCGGCGCCAAGCTGCCTTATCTCGAACGCGTCGTGATCGGCGGTTCCGCTTGCCCGCGGGCGATGACGAAGACCTTCGAGGAGAAATATGACGTCGAGGTCATCCATGCCTGGGGCATGACCGAGATGAGCCCGCTCGGATCGCTGTGCACGATGAAGCCGGAATATGCCGGCCTCACCGGTGATGCGCGGCTCGACATTCAGCTCAAGCAGGGCCATCCGCCATTCGGTGTCGAGATGAAGATCACCGACGATTCCGGCCGCAGGCTGCCCTGGGACGGCAAGACTTTCGGCCGCCTCAAGGTGCGCGGTCCGGCGGTCGCGAGTTCCTATTACAAGGGCGAAGGCGGCAACATTCTCGATGACGAAGGCTTCTTCGACACCGGTGACGTTTCGACCATTGACGCGCAAGGCTACATGCAGATCACCGACCGCGCCAAGGACGTCATCAAGTCCGGCGGCGAATGGATTTCCTCGATCGATCTGGAAAATCTCGCGATCGGCCATCCTAAAGTGGCGGAGGCCGCCGTCATCGGCGTCAAGCATCCAAAATGGGACGAGCGGCCATTGCTCGTGATCGTCCTGAAAAAGGATCAGGCGGCAACCAAGGATGAAATCTTAAGCTTCATGCAGGGCAAGATCGCCAAGTGGTGGATGCCGGATGACGTAGTCTTCGTCGATGAAATTCCGCACACCGCGACCGGCAAGATCCAAAAGATCGCGCTGCGCGAGCAATTCAAGGATTACGAATTCGCGAGCGCGCACGCGGCTGAGTAAAGAAATTTTCGCTCAGGTGCGGTCACGGTCGTAGAGTCCCTGCTGCGTCACCACGAAATCGATGCGCCCGTCCACGAGCGCCTTGATGCATTCAGCCGGCGTGTTCACAATCGGTTCCTCGTGAACGTTGAAGCTCGTGTTCACCAGCACCGGGACACCGGTTACCCGCTCGAAGGCGCCGATGATGTCGTAATAGAGCGGATTGCTTAGCCGTTCGATGGTCTGCGGACGCGCTGAATTATCAACGTGTACCACCGCGGCGATGCGCTTTCGCCATTCCGGCTTAACGTCGCAGGTGATGGTCATAAACCGGCAGGCGTAAGCATTGACTGAATTAACGTCGAAGACCTCGGCCGCTCTTTCGGCGGCGATGACCGGTGCGAACGGCATGAATTCCGAGCGGTCGAGGCGCTGGTTCAGGAGATCGTGGGTTTCCCGCCGCGATGGATTGGCAAGGATCGTTCGCGCGCCGAGGGCGCGCGGGCCATATTCCATCCGCCCGGTATAGATCGCCCCGAGTTCGCCGTCCGCGAGCCGCCGCGCCGCGCCCTCGATCGGCGCATCCGCCGTCCGCCGTACGCCGGGCGTCGCTGCGAGCACGGGATCGATCGCCGCCGTGTAATCACGGCCGAAATAGACATCGTCAAGACGGCGGCGTTGCTTGAGCCAATGCGCAAGGCCATCGCGCCGCAGTAGATGCGCGAGCGCCCCACCGACCGGCAAGCCCTCGTCACCCATGGGCGGAACGATGAAGACTTCTTTGAGTCCGAGCTGTTCGGCCAAAATTCGGTTGAGGCGTACATTGGCGAATATGCCCCCGGCTAGTCCGAGATGTCGCGCCGGATGACGCTCCAGCAAACGGCGCACCGAGGTGAGCATCACGTCTTCGAGCACATTTTGGATCGAGGCGGCGAGATCTTCCCGTCGGCTGCCCGTGGCGAGCGACGTCAGGAGGTCGAACATCGCGCCGTTGTCGCGGAAATCCGACATCACGCGCCCGGCGGCGTCGACGCGAAAATGCAACCCGATCTGCTTGGCGAAAATTGGCGACCCGAACGCCGACAGACCGGTCAATTTGCCTTCGTGGCGGTTCCTGCGAAATCCAAGCACTTCGGTCGCGGCCGCATAGGCTTGGCCGAGGCTGTCGATCGGCGGCCAAACGGTCAGACATTCGTCGCCGCCGTAAATAGTGCTCAACTTGCCATTGGCGAAATGCCGGTGGCTATAATTCACGGTGTCGCCGCCGCCGTCGGCGGTCACCAGCAGCGCGTCGTCCCAATCGGTGTAGAACAAAGCCGGCAGCGCATGAGCTTCATGATGATTGAAGAAATAGACGAGCGTTCCGTCGCGGAAGCCGTTGTCGCGGCGGAGCGCCGCGACGTCGAAAATATCCTCGACGCGTGGCGTGCCGGCACGCAGCGTCTCCATTGGCATCCAGCGTTGCCGTTTGCCCTGAATGTGTGTGCGATACTGCTCACGTAGCCAGCGCCAGCCGTGGAAATGGCGGAAGTAGCGCACGTCGAAATTCGCGCGCGAAAAACAAATGATATCGACATCACGCCGCGTGGAGCCTGCAATGGCGAGCGCCTCGTCGATGCAAGCGTCGGGAAAAAAGAATCCGCCATCCCCCTTGTTGCGGGTCAGCCGTTCGAGTTGCACAGCTGCCTTCAGATCGTAATCGACGTATACGGCCGCGGAGGCGTCGTGACCGGTATGAACGGCAAGAATGAGTTGGGACATTGACGGCGGGGGCGGGAGGGTTATGGCAGCATTCTTTAGTGCCCATACGTCTTTAGGGCAACCGTTCCAACGACCGCATCAAAACCATTTTCAGACCATCATGGTTTACGTTATCTCTGTTTACCGCTGCGTCTTGGTACGGTTTTTAAAGGCTTTGCCCAATGGTTACCTGGAGAATGAGCGAGCAGCCGGTGTCGCGCCTCGCCGTATGGGCGCGCCGCCTCGCCCTATTCTCTTTTGTCGCCGCATTGCTTGCGATCATTATCGTTCGCTCCGGACTGCTCGAAATCGAGCCGGCGCTCGCCACCTTCGGCGGCGCGCTGTGCTTGGCGATACTCGCAATCCTGTTTGCGCTCGCCGCTCTCGCGGTGATCTGGAAGGACGGGTTGACCGGACTTGGCCATGTCTTCACGGCGTTGTTCCTCGGTGCGACGTTGCTCGCCTATCCGGCCTATCTGGGCCTGACCGCCTATCGGCTGCCGCCGATTTCCGACATCACCACCGACCCGATCAACCCGCCGCGCTTTGAGGCAATCGCGCGGCTGCGCTCGCGCAGCGCCAACCCAGCCGCCTATGCCGGCCTTTACGCCGCCGAGCAACAACGCAGCTTCTATCCGGATATCGAGCCACTTACCGTCGATGCCAGCATCAAAGACGCTTACGACAGCGCGATCGCCGTGGTCACCAAGCGCAAATGGCGCATCGTCGATGCCCGCGAGCCCAGCCCCAATCGTCGCGAGGGCCGGATCGAGGCGGTGGCGCGCACACCGATCATGGGCTTCCGCGACGATGTGGTCATTCGTATCAACGGCAATAAAGATGAGGCGCGCATCGACGTGCGCTCCTCATCCCGCTACGGCCGTCACGATTTCGGCACCAACGCCGCGCGCATCCTCAGTCTGCTCGCCGATATCGACGATGCCATTGATAACCTGGAGGCGGAACGCGAGAAGCGCGAGAAGCGGGAAGTCAAGACCAAGAAAGACGCCAAGAAGGAAAAAGAGAAAAAAACCGCGCCCAAGGCAAGGCAATCGCCGAGCGTATCGCGTCAGGCGCCGGAGAGACGATAGCGCCCGGTAATCGACGCTGGCCCCTCGGTCGCGACCACGCCGCGGCTCACAAGATCCTCGAGATGCGCAAGCACGGACAGCCCCGCCGCACCGGCGAGCCGCGGATTAATGCCGATATAGATCGCGCGCACGAGCGTCGGGATATCCGCGTCGCTTTTGCCGAGCCGGTGCAGGATCGAGGCTTCGCGCGCCTGCCGGTGCCGGATGTAATAGTCGACGAAGCGTGGCGCCTCCTTGATCTCGGGGCCGTGGCCGGGAAAGTACAGCGTCTCGCCGCGATGCGTGAGCTTCGTGAGCGATGCCATGTAGTCGCTCATGGCGCCGTCCGGCGGCGCCACGATTGAGGTCGACCAGCCCATGACATGGTCGCCGGCGAACAGCACTTTCTTGTCCTTGAGCGCATAAGCCATGTGGTTCGCGGTATGGCCGGGCGTCGCCACGGCCTCGATCGCCCAACCATCGCCGCTAACCATTTCGCCGTCGGGCAGCATGACGTCGGGCTTAAAGTCGTGATCGGCTGCAGCGTCGAGGCGGTTGGTCTCACCGATATGTAGCGGCCGCGCCGCGCGATGCGGACCCTGGGCATAGACGGTCGCCCCGGTCGCGGCCTTGATCGCGCGTACCGCCGGTGAATGATCGCGGTGAGTATGCGTGACGAAAATATGCGTCACCGTCTCCCCGCGCACCGCGTTGAGCAACGCCGCAATGTGTTTGTCATCGTCGGGGCCGGGATCGATGATCGCGACTTTATCCTTGCCGACGATATAGCTTAGCGTGCCGGTGAAGGTGAACGGTCCAGGATTGTCGACCAGCAGCCGGCGCACGCCTTCCATCGGCGCCTCCACGCGGCCGGGCTTGAGATCGAATGTCTTGTTGAAAGGAATGTCGTCGGTCATGCAGCCTCTTACAATGTCATGGCTGGTTTTGTCCTGCGGCGCTTTTTTCTTTTCCCTCCCCCGCGAAGCGGTGGGGAGGGATGACTAGCCAACGCTCCGCCGCCTGTATTCTTTGCGGCGCTATTTTTCTTTCCCTCCCCTCGATGGGGAGGGTCGTCCGCCGACCTGCCTTCACCGAGGCGAAGCCGCTTCGGCTTCGCGCAGGCAGGAGCTCGCGTAGCGAGCGAAGGCGTGACGGGGTGGGGAGGGATGATGTTGTGCTGCGCTCTCGCACGTGATTCAAATGTCATGTGTGGACGGCCCCTGCGGGTCAAGGTGTCTTTGGACGTATGATTGAGGGCGGTTGCGGTCATGTGTCCGGCCTTTGTGTGCGGCCAGGATAGACCGCTGGCCTCGATGAAGTTCGCGGTGCGG
>JACQTM010000124.1 GCA_016210825.1 Hyphomicrobiales bacterium | reverse complement strand
GTCGAACTCATGCGAGCCCCCTCTCCCCGTTGGGGAGAGGGTTGGGGTGAGGGGGGCGGCGCGCTCGCCGGTTTTGCGGCCGCCATCTGCGGCTTTGGCGCTGCTGCGGCCTTCCCCGCACTCGCCGCCGCGGCCTTCACATCCTCGCCTTCGATGGCGAGTACCGCGATGACATTGTTGACCGGAACATCGGCGGAACCCTCGGGCACAACGATCTTGGCGAGCGTGCCTTCGTCAACCGCCTCGACCTCCATGGTCGCCTTGTCGGTCTCAATCTCCGCGATCACGTCGCCGGATTTTATTTTGTCGCCCTCGCGCTTGAGCCACTTGGCGAGATTGCCCTTCTCCATCGTGGGCGACAGCGCGGGCATGAGAATGTTGATCGGCATGTCGGTTGAGCTCAGCGGTAACTGACCGCGCGCGCCGCTGCGATCACGTCCTCGACCGTCGGCAGCGCGAGTTTTTCCAGATTGGCCGCATACGGCATCGGCACATCCTTGCCCGACACGCGCGCGACTGGCGCATCGAGATAATCGAACGCTTGCTCCATTACTTTCGCTGCGATCTCAGCGCCGACGCCCGATTGCGCCCAGCCCTCTTCCACAGTGACAAGGCGGCCGGTTTTCTTCACCGACTCCACGATCGTCTCGATGTCCATCGGCCGCAAGGTGCGTAGATCGATCACCTCGGCCATGATGTGTTTCTTGGCGAGTTCCTCGGCGGCTTTGAGCGCATAGGTCATGCCCATCGACCAGGCGACGATGGTGACATTATTGCCCGGCCGTACGACCTTGGCCTTGCCGATCGGCACGAGATAATCGTCGAGCTTCGGCACCGGAAAGCTTTGGCCGTAGAGGATTTCGTTTTCGAGAAAGATCACCGGATTGGGATTGCGGATCGCGGATTTGAGCAAACCCTTCGCATCGGCGGCTGAGAAGGGCGAAATTACAATCAGGCCGGGAATGTGTGAAAACCAGGACGAATAATCCTGGCTGTGCTGGGCGGCGACGCGCGCCGCGGCGCCATTCGGCCCGCGAAAGACGATGGACGCCTGCATCTGTCCGCCGGACATGTAGAGCGTCTTTGCCGCCGAGTTGACGATCTGGTCCATCGCCTGCATGGCGAAGTTGAATGTCATGAATTCAACGATCGGCTTTAGTCCCGTGAACGCGGCGCCGATCCCGAGGCCGGTGAAACCGTGCTCGGTGATCGGGGTGTCGACCACGCGCTGCGCGCCGAATTCCTGCAGTAGCCCTTGCGTAACCTTGTAGGCGCCCTGATATTCCGCGACCTCCTCACCGATCACGAACACGGCCGTGTCGCGGCGCATCTCCTCGGCCATGGCATCGCGCAAGGCTTCGCGCACGGTCATGGTCGTCATCTCGGTGCCGGCGGGCACATCGGCTTCGGGCTGCACCTGAATTTGCGGCGGCGCCACGTGTCCGTCCTCGCCCTTCGAGACGGGCGCTTTCACACCCTCTTCAGGGCGAGGGCTACGAGGAGCCTCATCCTGAGGAGCCCGTGAGGGGCCCCGCTGCGCAAGCGCAGCGGGGTGCCCCGTAGCGGGCGTCTCGAAGGATGGGGCAGGTTTTGCGGCGATGGACTTGATCGCCGAGGCATCTTCGCCGTCGGCCAGGATAACTGCGATTGGCGTATTCACGGCGACATCCGCCGTGCCCTCGGGGACAAGAATTTTACCGAGCGTGCCCTCGTCGACCGCCTCGACTTCCATGGTTGCTTTATCGGTTTCGATCTCCGCGATCACGTCGCCGGATTTGATTTTGTCGCCTTCAGCTTTAAGCCACTTGGCGAGGTTGCCCTTCTCCATGGTGGGCGAGAGCGCGGGCATGAGAACTTGAATTGGCATGAGACTATCAGGCTCTGGCAATCGGTACGGCGCTTAAGGGGACGACGGACGCAATCATCGCAGGATGTCTGTGTAAAGCTCGGACGGATCGGGTTCGGGATCGTGGGTCGCAAATTCCGCGGCTTCGTTGATAACCTCGCGCACCTTGGCGTCGATTTTCTTCAATTCGTCTTCGCTCACCCATTTCTTTTCCAGCAGGCGCATGCGCACCTGCTCGATCGGATCGTGCGTGGTGCGAACCTTCTCCACTTCTTCGCGGGTACGATACTTCGCCGGATCCGACATCGAGTGACCGCGATAGCGGTAGGTCATCATTTCGAGGATGTACGGTCCGTTACCGCCGCGGCACCATGTCACTGCCTTGTCGCCCGCGGCCTTGACTGCACGCACGTCCATGCCGTCCACCTGCTCGCCGGGAATGTTGTAGGATACGCCGCGCTTGGAGAAATCCGTTTGCGCGGAGGAGCGTGAGACCGACGTGCCCATGGCGTAGCGGTTGTTTTCGATGACGTAGACGACGGGAAGTTTCCAGAGCTCCGCCATGTTGAAGCTCTCGTACACTTGCCCCTGGTTTGCGGCCCCATCGCCGAAATAGGTCAGGCAGACATTGTCATTGCCGCGATAGCGATTGGCGAACGCGATCCCGGTGCCGATCGAGACTTGCGCGCCGACGATGCCATGGCCGCCGTAGAAATTCTTCTCGGCGGAGAACATGTGCATTGAGCCGCCCTTGCCCTTGGAATAGCCGCCGCGCCGGCCGGTCAATTCCGCCATCACGCCTTTGGCGTCCATGCCGCTCGCGAGCATGTGGCCATGGTCGCGATAGCCGGTGATGACCTGATCGCCTGCCTTGATCGACATTTGCATGCCGATGACGACGGCTTCCTGACCGATATAGAGATGGCAGAATCCGCCGATCAGGCCCATGCCGTACATCTGGCCAGCCTTTTCCTCGAAGCGGCGGATCAACAGCATGTCGCGATATGCGGCGAGCTCCTGATCCTTCGTGAAATCGGCCACACTGGGCTTGGCGGCATTGTCAGTTACACCCTGCCGCGCGGCGGATGGCGCGCTCTGCGTTTTCTTGGCCACGGCCATGGCGTTCCTCGGATGGGTCGCAAGGAGATTGGCTGAAATCCCTTAGCGTAAATCCCCTACCCGCGAAAGCGCTGGCGTTTCACGCTTGTGCGTTATTACGGCGTCGGAAATTCGACACAGGACCAAGAAAAATTCTGTCGAATGCGCGGTCCGGCGCGCACCATTATTGCGGCTTGACGAACAGGGTAAGATCGGCCGGGTGTGCGTAATTGAGCAGCGCGCGGGCGCGCTCGTCGAGCATGTCGGGATCGAGGCCCTCGGAGCGCAACAGCGCCACGCGCCGTTCCCATAGCCGCCGTTCCTCCCTGAGGCGCATCAACTCGCCGTCAAGATCCGTGGTCTCTAGATCGAGATCCTTCTGCGCGCGCAGGCCGCGATTGCCGGTGAAGGCGTTGATCCCAAAATAGCCAATCAGCAACGCCGCCAGCACATAGAGGGCGAACGCCGTCAGAAATGTTCGCAGCCGATTGCGGGTGACCATGCTTTGACAATGCGGGAGCCGCGTTAAGGACGCGCTAACGCCTGTGCGCCATTCGGGCGCCCGCCGTCTTTCAGCGCGTGCGGTTACGCACCTCATTGAGCAGGAAATTGCCCAATCGTTTGCCTCTATTGCGCAGGATTTGCAGCGGGCTCTTATCGACAAAATACGTAAGCAGGATCGAGTCCCGTGTCTTCACCTCCGGCCCGACCGGATCGGCGGAATGCCACGTGTCGGTGCCGACGGCGAATGCATAGCCGGAATTGGGCGCAAAGCGCATCTGCGACTTTTTCGGCAGCGAACCGTCCGCCGCCACCTCGTGAAAAATCGTACCGATATTGATGTTGGATTCATCACGCGGCAGATAGAGCTGGACGGTGATGCCCTTCCAGCGCGTGTCGGTGTGCGGATTGATCCGGTAGCCGGGAATGTCGCGGGTCAGGATCGGGATAGGATACATTCCCACTTTTGCGAATTTTTCGCCGAACCGCTTTTTCAGACCAGGCGCGAGCTTGCGGATAAACGCCTGCTTCACCGGCTCCGCGCACAGCGCGTGGCCGACGACGTCCCAAACCGCCTTTTTCTCCGGTGGCAGGTGGCGGATATATTCGGGATAGAGGTCGATCTTCACCCGCGTATGCGTGCCGTCGGTGAGGTCGTTGCCGCGGCTGCGCCCGTGCATTGGCCGGTAATCGGCGGCCTGTGGCATCATCGTCAGCATCGCGGCATAGATGTCGTCGGGAAACACCCGGTCGAATTCAAGGTGATAGAACGGCACTTCACTCGCGCGCGCGGCATCCACGGACTCGGCGATGAATTTGGTCAGGCGTTCGATGGCGCCGCGGCGCTCACGCGCGTTCAAGCCGGAAAATTGGTCCATGATCTGCGACCTGTCTTTGACTATAACGATTGGCCGGGAATTTCGCGCGAAAACGCCGGTCTTGCAAGACTTGTCGTCACGGCGGGCGCGCGGAACATCGCGAAGCGACTTGAAATTTATCGAGATTGCGCGTCATTCAGCCGACAAATTTGCGCGCTAGCATTACGGCATTCAAGCCACCGAACGCAAAAGAATTGGAAAGCGCCGCACCAACCGGCAGGCGACGTGCTTCATTCGGCACGTAATCGAGATTACAGGCCGGATCGGGACCAAGGTAGTTTATGGTGGGCGGAATAATACCGTCACGCAATGCCATCACGACCGCCACGAGTTCGAGCGCACCGGCGGCACCGAGCGCATGGCCAACCATTGATTTGGTGGATGACACGGCTAATCGCGGCGCTTGACCCCCGAAGCTCAAATGCAGCGCCGCCGTCTCCGCTTCATCGTTGGCGACAGTTCCGGTTCCGTGGGCGTTGACGTAGTCGATCGCCTCCGGGGCTAAAGAGGCATCCGCCAGCGCCGCGTTTATCGCGCGCGCCATCCCGCCCGGGTCGGGCGCGGTCAGATCTTTCGCGTCGGCACTCATGCCGAAGCCGGCAATCTCCGCAAGGATGTCAGCGCCTCGTGCTCGTGCGTGCTCCAATGTCTCAAGAACCAAAACCGCCGCGCCCTCCCCGATCACCATACCCTTTCGATCCCGCGAAAACGGCCGGCAGGCATCGGGCGCCATGATCCGCATCGCCTCCCAGCCCTTTAATGCACCGAAGGTGATGCTGGCCTCGGTGCCGCCGCACACTGCACAGGTCGCACCGCCAGTCCTCACCATATGGAAAGCCTGGCCGATGGCATGTGTTGCCGAAGCGCAGGCGGAAGCGACGGCATAGGCAGGGCCTTTGATGCCGCAGAACATCGAGACTTGGCTCGCTGCCGCGCTCATCATCGCGCGCGGAATGCTCAGCGGATGCAGGCGCGTGGCATTTTCCGCGTAAAGCCGATGGAAGCTTTCGTCGATGGTGGTGTGACCGCCCGATCCTGTACCGATGATCGCGGCGGTTCTCTCCGCGAGGCTGCCGTTTAGCGATAGTCCCGACTGCGCCAGCGCCTGGCGCGCCGCGACGACCGCAAACTGCGACACGCGGTCAAGCAAACCGATCCGTTGCGGCTCGAAATGCGCGGCTGGGTCGAAGTCCTTCACTTGGCCGACAAGCTTCGTATTAATCTGTGCGGCCGATCCAATCACCGGAGGCGCAAGGCCTGAATGGCCCGCAATTAGTGCTGTCCAATAATCCGTCACCGACTGACCGACTGGCGATATAACGCCCAACCCGGTGACGACGACCCTGTTCAAGCCAAACCCGCCTTGACGGCGACGAGTCCTTCGACCGTTTGAATAAGATCCGCGACCGTCTTGGCTTCAATATCGGAATTGGCGTTGAAGGGAATCTCAACGTCGAATTTCTCCTCAATCACGAATGTTAATTCGACAACCTGCAGCGAATCTAGGCCCAGCTCATCGAGCGGATCAGACAGACTCAAGACGCCATGACTCTTGTTCAACCTTTCGGCGATGATTTTCATTATTTCTTGCGCCACATCGGGCATCACTGTCACCTTTCTTGCTGCGCGCCAATATCGAATTGCATCGTCATACAGCACATTGCGTGTGAGCATTCGATGGCGATTTTGCCACGCGCGAAGGAAACACCCTCGGTGTCATAAAATCGACACCGCGTCTTTGGCGAATCCAGATTGATGCGAAACCGCTAGCTTCGTATAGGGAACCAGCGCCGTTGAAACTGCACCCTTATCCGGCAAAAGTCGAGCCCACAGTTAGCGCACCTGTGCTTGCGTAAAATTTTATGGGGTATCGTAGGATGGGTTGAACGCAGCGAAACCCATCACCTCAATTGCGATAGATCATGGAACGAGCCCCAATAGTGTTGCCTACAATAATACAAAATCTGTTTTGGGAGAATCGCATGTTCACGTTCGACAAGGCTGAACGCAGGTTGACCAACATGTCCGAAATGATGGATCGATTGGGTTTGGACATCACATTGCTTGCTTACGGGCGGCCCGGCATGGACCTTAGGTCGGCAACTCACAGTTGTCGGTACTGTCGTGCAGACGATATGTGCCGCGATTGGCTTGCGCGAATGGATCAATCGATTGATCGCGCGCCGGCTTTCTGCCCCAACGCGGAGCTGTTCGCTAGGATGCGCGCCGAGCAGAGGATAAATTAACCGTTTGCTGCAATGCTTAGGTGTCATGCCCACCGATAAAATGTCCGAGAGCATTGCATTCACTGTCGTCAAAGAAAATGACGGATGGTTCATCGCGTTACCAGATGAGAGTCAGGTGGGACCTTATTATAACGCAGCCATCGCATTGGAGGTGGCGGTCACGCATGCACTGCTTGCGCGCAACCAAGGCTTGGACGCGCAAGTCCTTGTCCGTGATGATTATGGCGGTACTCACAAGTGCATGATGATTGACTGGTGCGGCGGCCCCGGCCGCTGTGTCGTATGCGAAAGTTTGTGGCCGATGTCCCCGCACACACTGAGATGCCCGGTGCGAGCCGCTATTCACGCCACCTAAGCCTGTTCGACGTGTCGATGCAGATTGACTTGCAAGGTTGCTTCGCAAAAGCGTGACACAAAGAGTTTCAATCCGCCTTCAAAGCGGCGCGGCCTAGATATTTTGCCTGACTCCCGAGCTCCTGTTCGATGCGCAGCAGCTGATTGTACTTGGCGGTGCGGCTTTCGCGTGCATTCAGGCCGGAAAATCGGTCCATGAACTGCGACCTGTCTTTACCGATAATAATTGACTGAAAATTTTGGGCGAATTCGCCGCTCATGCAAGACATGTCAGCCCGTCAAAGCGAACCACGTTCCCGAGCGCGCTGCTCGAGCGGTGGTTTGATTGGCCACCTACGCGGCGGCCACGTTCTGCACGCCGCTGCCTGAGACCCGAGGAGTCGAAGATCACGAGCTCGTTGGAACGATCGCGCCCGGTATTGGAATGGGCCTTGCGACAATTCTCATTGTCTGTGGCGATATGGACCACATTGCTTCAATCGTTGCTCTTGACTCCGTACCGCAATACGGACCGCAGGATCAATGAAAGTCCCGTGCGGTACGACGCTGTTGAGCAGAGATCTCTTTTCCTCGGCGAATGCTGATGCCGCAGGGTTCCGGAGCATCGAATGAGTGCGATCATCCGCGGCCTGCGCAATCCGCTCCGAAACCGCCTTCGCGCGGCGATCGTGGTGCTGCTCCTCGCCGCGATCATCGGGCTTTTTGCGGTGCTGATCCAAGGTGCGTCACTGACACGCACGCAGATCGAGAGCCTGGAAGCCAACGTGCGAACGGCGATCGAGTTGCGGGAGGCGGGGGCCTTTGGTACTGGCGGCTTTGGCGCAGATCAGCCGGTTGGTGCACAGGACTTCTCCGTCACCACCCTGGAGATGGCGGGACGAATCCCCCATGCCGCGCACATCGTCCGGTTCGAAGAGTACGTCCACACGCCCCAGATTGATGCATCGCGCCCGAATGCCTATGCGATGATCATTGGCCTGCGGCCCAGCGCACCCATGCGCGCCATTGGCGAGGTGGATTACGAGAACGCTCGGATCATCGCCGGCCGCGGGCTCGACAAAAAAGATGCGGACCGCAATGTTGCCGTCGTGGGCCGGCTCTACGCGCGCGAGCGACTTGGCATCGAAATTGTTGCGAGCACTTTTGCCGAATCGACGCTCACCATCGGTGGCGCGGCACTTCGGGTGGTTGGTGTTTATTCCACCGGCAACGATTTTGGCGACAACCATGTGTTCATTCCGATCGATTCCTTCCGGCGGATCTTTAAGCCCGGCGGCAAGTTGTCGAAGATCCGAGTCATCGTCGACTCCGTAGCGAACGTTGAGGCTGTCGTCGCGGATCTGAGGCGTCTGCCGGGCGTCGACGCGGTTACCGCAGCTGAGCAGGTCGCAACTGCGAAGGCAGCACTCGCCAGCATGGCGGCGGCGACGTTCTACGGCTCGCTTCTCCTCTTCTCGATCGGCGGGGTACTCATCGTCTTTGTCATGGCGATGGCCGTACAAGAGCGCATCCGAGAGATCGGTACGCTGAAGGCGATCGGTGCTTCGAACGGCGAAATTGCCAAGCAGTTCCTTGCCGAGAGTTTCGCTATGGTCATGCTGGCGGGAATTGGCGCCGTTGTCGTTGCCGCTGTCGCCGTCCGCATCCTCGAAGCTACCCTAGGGCCCGCGCTCGCTCTGGGCGGAAAAGTGCCGCTATTCATCGTGATCGGCGTGTTCGCCTTCGCCGCGCTGGGCGGCTTATATCCGATCGTCAAGGGCATTCGCCTCAGTCCCGTCGAAGCGATGAAGAACAGGTGAGGTCGCTACGATGGGGACGGTGATATTCGGCCTGCGCAATGTGCTGCGGAACAAGCCTCGGCTGGCTCTTGTTGCCGTCCTAATCGGCATACCCTTCTTTCTGTTCTTCGCCATGCAGGCGATCGGCAATGCTGTCTCGCGACAGACGGCGGTACTGACGCGCGACGTGAATACGCTACTGCAGCTTCGCGCGCGCGGTTCGATGGGTCATGTGAACATGGTCGGCCAGGACCGCATCCTGCCGGAGGATGTCCTCGACAAGGTGCGCGGGATCGGGAATATCGTCGACGTTGAGCCCTATCTTCTGGCGATGGCGCCGATCACGCCGCCGAATTTCGTTATGCACGTCGGTCTTGCGCCGACGGCAGTAAAGCGCCTGGAGTCCCATGGCGAGGCGGGCAACCCCCGCATCGTCGCCGGGCGGGACTTCACACCCGAAGACACCGGAAAGAATGTCGCGATCATCGGCCAGGGCTACGCCCAATGGGCCGGAATCAAACCCGAAGACATGGGTACGGCAACCCTGACCGTGGACGCGACCCGTACCCACCCTGTGATTTTCGCCATGGATCGCCCGAAGCGCGATCTCAAAATCATCGGCACGTATGCGAGCGGCTATGTCTTCGGAGACCTTCAGCTGTTTTTGCCGATCGACACGTTCCGCGCGATCTACGGGATCGATCGCGGCATCTCCTGGGTCTTCGTGCGGGTCGATTCGGTCGAGAACGTTGCGATCGTTGCTGAGCGCCTGCGCGCGACCGTCGGCGACGTCGCCGACATCCTGGTCCCGCGCAGCGCCGCCGTCTTCACCGCAACGACCAGCCGCACGGTCCTCCAGCTTGTTGGGGCAGCAGGCTTGGTGGCCATCACCCTTATGGCAATCGTGGTTTTCTTCGTTCTGGTGATGCAGGTCCGCGAACGGACACGGGAGATTGGTACGCTCAAGGCGATCGGGGCGGCGAATGGGCGAATCGTCGCCCAGTTCTTCACCGAAGCCGTCAGCCTGAGCCTGCTCGGAGGAGCCGTGGGACTCGCGATTTTCTTGATTGTCGGCGATGCGGCTGTCAGCCGGTTGTTTGCGCTCGGCGTCGGCCCATTCCTGCCGAGCCAATATAGGCCACTGTTCGAGAGCCTGGCGATCGACACGCAACTTTCGGCGCACCTGCTCGCTCTCGCGCTCCTCGTCGCTGTTGTTACCGCCGTGACCGGCGGAGCCTACGGCGTTTGGCAGGCTATTCGGCTCTCTCCCGTCGAGGCAATGAAACATGAATAGCGCAACACCCCTCATCGAGCTTCGCAACCTCGCCAAGACGTATCGCAAAGGCGCCGAAACAGTCGAGGCACTTTCGGGGATCGACCTGACCATCGAGGCGCCGGCCATGATTGCGGTTGTCGGCCCGAGCGGCAGCGGTAAGTCGACGCTTCTGCACATGATCGGCGCCATGGACCGCCCGACGCGTGGCGACGTTGTCGTTGCCGGCCAGGACCTGAACCGCTTGTCGCAAAGCGAGCTCACCCGCTTTCGCCGAACGACGGTCGGCTTCGTGTTCCAGACGTTCAACCTCGTCCCAAACCTCACAGCGCTTGAAAACGTGGCGCTGCCGATGGAGTTCAACGGCGTGACCGGTGCAGTCCGACTGCAACGGGCGCACACGCTCCTGGAGCGGTTCGGCCTCGCGAATCGGCTTAAACACTACCCGCAGGAACTCAGCGGCGGCGAGATGCAACGGGTCGCCATCGCGCGGGCGATCGCCAACGAGCCTCCTGTTGTCCTCGCTGACGAGCCGACCGGCAACCTCGATTCGCAATCGGGGCGGATGGTTTACGAGTTGCTCCGCGAGATCGCACGCGATCGGACCGTACTGGTGGTCACGCACGCCGAAGAACTGGCGCAGGTTGCCGATCGTACTCTCCATATCCGCGACGGCCGGCTACTGGAGGCCTCCCCGGTCACGACCACGTCGCGATAGATTTGACGCAAAAGAGATTGAGCGCTTGACTCCGTACCACGATACGGAGCGCAGTTTGTGGACGAGAGACAGCCATGATGTCGATGACCATTGCCCGCGCGGCACGAGCCGCGTCTGTCGGCGTCGAAACGGTCCGTTTCTATGAGCGACGCGGACTGATCAAGCAGCCGCGCAAGCCGCGCAGCGGATTTCGCGAATACGACGCCGAGACGGTCTCACGCATTTGCTTCATCCGGCAGGCGCAAGAGCTCGGCTTTTCGCTGCGCGAGATCAAGGAACTGTTGAGTCTACGCGCCGACCCAGGTGCCGACTGCGCCGATGTGCGCATCCGCGCGATCAAGAAACGCGACGAGGTGGAGCGCAAGGTCGCCGAACTGGGGCGCATTCGGGCGGCGCTCGATACCTTGATCGCGAGCTGCCCCGGCGGTGGAGCGCTCCGCGCCTGCACGATCCTCGATGCCATCGAGCACGTGCCGGTGGCGAAAACCAGGGCAAGGCCGGCACGCGTGACAGGTGCGCAGGAAAAGCCACGAAACAAACAACGGGGAGTTTCGAGTGCCATGAAGACAGCGATCTTCACGATCGAAGGCATGCACTGTGATGGATGTGCAGACACCATCAAGGCGCTGTTGAGCTTGGAGCCCGGGGTTCAAGCCGCAACGGTATTGTTCAAGGATGGCAACGCGAAGGTCCTTTACGATCCGGCAGCCACTAGAGAAGATCGTTTGATCGCCGCGATTGAGCGTGGCGGCTACAAAGCCGTGCGTCAGCCCGCGTGACCGGCGTCACGCTCGTCAATACCATGTTGCTGCCGATCGGCCTCGGCCTGTTCGGGTTCATCGAGCCTTGCTCGATCGGCTCGACATTGGTCTTCGTGAAGATGATGGAAGGCCGCGCGACAGCAACGAAGATCGCGCAAGTTTCGATCTTCGCGCTGACGCGAGCGGTGTTCATCGGATTGCTCGGCATATTGGCGGTCGTGATCGGCTCTGCGTTTCTCGGATTGCAGAAGACCGCATGGGTTGTGCTCGGCCTGCTCTACGCTGGAATTGGTTTGCTCTATGTGATTGGACGCGCCGGCTCGATCATGGCGTCGCTTGGCCCGTCGCTCTCGCGCATTTCGGGCGTTCGCGGGTCCGTCGGATTAGGCGTCCTGTTCGGACTCAACATCCCAGCCTGTGCCGCGCCGCTCCTCTTTGCCCTGCTCGGCACCGCCGCTGCGAGCGGAACGGAAGGCGCCACAATGATTGTCGGTTTCACCGCGCTTGGCTTGTTCGGTCTGGCGTTGTCGCTGCCATTGGTCGTGGCGGTGCTGGTTCCTGGAACACGCCGACTGCTCGATCAGCTGACTGCGCTGTCGCAAAAGCTGCCGCGGTGGACCGGGGTGCTGATGATTGCACTTGGCATTTGGTCGATCTGGTTCGGCTTATTCGTGTCGCTCAAGCCCTGATCGGGGCGTTGATGGACGCCTCTTGACTCCGTACGTCAGTACGGCGGGCAGATTGCTCTTACGCGTCGTTCCCAGGGAGTCCGTCATGACAACCGCAAGCGTTATCGAACCGCACCGTCTTTGGCACGAGGAGCCGGCGAGCCGCCCCGATCGCGCGCGTCTGCGCGCCCGGATCGGCGGCCTGCACTGCTCGCTCTGCACCGGCACGATCGAGAAAGCACTCGGCCGTCATCCCGGCGTCGACAAGGTCTCCGTAAGCCTGACCCACGAGCAGGCGCTGATCGAGTACGATCCGAAGATCGCCGACCCCGACACCCTGTTCCGCACATTGCGGGACATCGGCTACACGATTTCCGATCCGCGCAAGCTCCGCCCCTACGAAGAGGAGGAGCGCGATCTGGTGCGCGAGGGCCGCCGGTTTATGACGGCAACGGCGTTCAGCCTCGTCGCCGTCGCGCTGATCGCAAACCCAACCGGCATGTGGTCGATTGCCTTGCCGGTAGTGGTGTTCGGCAGTCTCTTGGCGTTGCTGTTCCTGGTGATGCGCGCAAGAGGTCTCCCAACCGCAATTGCCGGCACGCTTGGCATCGGCGCGCTCGCGCTCGTCCTTTTTTACTTCAAGACGCACGAGACGGTAGCGCAGTCGATCCCATGGCTCGTGGGTGTGCTTGCGGTCGTTCTCGTCTTCGGCGTCGGACGGCACATTCTGGCGATGGCGGTGCAGGCATTGCGCCGCGCCATCCTCAACCAGCACGTCCTGCTCGAAATCGGTGCTTTTGCCGGGCTCGTCGGGGGAGGCATCGGGCTTGCTTTCGATCTTCCGGGCTACCCGACGGCGCCGTTCTTCGCCGTGACGGTGATGGTCACGACCTACCACATTTTCTCGGAATGGCTGTCGCTGATCGTCAAGACGCGCAGCTCGCAAGCGGTCAAGCGTCTGCTCGATCTGCAGCCAGACCTCGCAAACGTCGAACACAACGGCGAGACACGCGAATTGCCGATCGAGCAGGTCAAGGTCGGCGATCGGGTCCGGATTCGTTCGGGCGAACGCATCCCCGTCGACGGCCGCGTCATCAGCGGCCGTTCGGCGGTCGATCAGTCGCTCGTCACCGGTGAGCCGATCCCAGTCGAGAAGCGCGAGGGCGACACGGTCATTGGCGGCGCCATTAACGGGACCGGGATGCTCGTCGTTGAAGTGACGGCCGTCGGCGAGGAGAGCTTTCTGCAACGCGTGGTGCGTGAGGTCGAGGATGCCCGCGCGCTGAAGCCGGGCCTCCTGCATTTGGTGGATCGTGTCCTGCGCGTTTACACGCCGGCGGTGCTCATTGTCGCGGCGCTCGCCGTTCTGGGCTGGCTCGGCGGATCCTGGATTCTAACCGGTGTGGCCGACCTTGAGCGCGCCGTGTTCGCCGGCTTGAGCGTCCTCGTCATGGGCTATCCCTGCGCCGTCGGCATCTCGGCGCCGTTGTCGATCGTGCGCGGCGCCGGCGAAGCGGCCGAACACGGCATCCTCATGCGCACCGGCGAAGCGTTCCAGGGTCTCCGCCTGGTAGGCACAATCGTGCTCGACAAGACCGGCACGCTCACGGAAGGCCGGCCGCGCGTGCGTGAAATTGCCACGCTTGATGGCAGCGAAGATGCGTTGTTCGCATTCGCGGCGGCAGCCGAGGCTTCCTCCGAGCATCCGCTGGCGCGGGCGGTGGTCGAGGCGGCGTTCGAGCGCGGCCTCACGCTTCCCGAGGTCAAATCGTTCTGCGCGGTTCCCGGCAAAGGTGTGGTTGCCCGGATCGGCGACGCCGACGTTATCGTCGGCAGCCCACGCTTTGTTACCGAGAATGGCGTCGACCTCGCCGGACTGCGCGATCGCATCAGCGAACTTGAAGCGGCCGGGCACACGGTGATTGCGGTCGCAAGAAACGGCCAAGCCATCGGCGCGCTCGCCCTCGGCGATGCCTTGCGGTCTGACGCGCGACGCGCCGTCGCCGCCCTGCACAAGGCGGGATTGCAAACCGTCCTGCTGACCGGAGACAACGAGCGCGCCGCCCTTCGCGTTGCACGCGAGACAGGGATCGAGCAGGTCCATGCCGGCGTGCTGCCTGGCGGTAAGGCTGAAATCATCCGGCGGCTGCAGGATAACGGCCGCGTAGCCATGGTCGGCGACGGCATCAACGACGCCCCCGCGCTGATGCAGGCCGATGTCGGCATCGCCATGGGAGGCGGCACCGATATCGCCATCGAGTCGGCCGACATTATCGTGCTGTCCAATCGTCTTGAGGCGCTTGCGCTCGCGCGTGGCATCAGCCGGCGTAGTTACGCCAAGATGCTGCAGAACGTGACCCTTGCCTTCATGTTCAACGGCATCGGCATCCCGCTTGCCGCGACCGGCCTGGTCTATCCGGTCT
>JACQTM010000121.1 GCA_016210825.1 Hyphomicrobiales bacterium | reverse complement strand
TGAAGCGCGCGGACATGGCCCTATACAAAGCCAAGGCCGATGGCCGCAGCACCTACCGCTTCTTCGAACCGGAAATGGATGCCCGCATGAAAGCGCGGCGCCGATTGGAGATCGAGTTACGCGATGCGCTCGTCAACGGCATGTTGGAGCTGTTCTACCAGCCAGTCGTCGCGTTGCAGAACAATGCGATTGTCGGCCTGGAAGCGCTTCTGCGCTGGCACCACCCGGAGCGCGGCTTGATCCCGCCCGCCGAGTTCATCCCGATCGCGGAGGAAACCGGCCTCATCGTTCCGCTCGGCGAATGGATCATTCGGCAGGCCTGTTCCGATGCTGCAAATTGGCCTGCTGACGTCAAAGTCGCGATCAATGTTTCGCCGACGCAGTTTAGGAGCCAAAATCTGGCGCTGGTTGTTATCGGCGCCCTTTCGGCATCCGGCGTTGCGCCAGGCCGGTTGGAGTTGGAAATTACGGAAGAGGTTCTCTTGACCCACAATCGAGATAACCTTGCAATTCTGGAACAGCTGCGAAAACTCGGTGTTCGAATCGTCATGGATGATTTCGGAACGGGTTATTCGTCGCTAAACTATTTGCGGCGTTTCCCGTTCGATAAGATCAAGATCGATCGTTCCTTTATCAACGATCTCGCAGAGGGAAACGAGATTTCTTTAGCCATCGTCGAGGCGGTCGTAAAGCTCGCCGGGATCCTCAAAATTTCTTCGACTGCCGAGGGCATCGAAACGAAGGAGCAACTGGAACGGATTCGCGCCCTTGGGTGCACCGAATACCAGGGCTACCTGTTCAGTCCGCCGAAGCCCGTGGCAGAGATCGTCCGGCTGTTCCGGCAACGCGCCACGGGCGCGGCAAATGCGGCCTAGCTTTTGCGGCTTGGTGCCACGGTAAATCGAGTAAACTCAAGGCTCCATCGCCGCAATAGCCGGCTGCTTGCGACAGCGCACATTTCCCCCGATGACCTCACCGCTGATTGGCCAGCGATTGTGTCATGCCGCGCCATAGACGTTACGGTCGTGCGCCCTAGTCCCCCGGCAATGTCGCGATGTAGGCGCGCCAACTCCCGAACTCGGAAATGTCCTTGTGCCGGCCTTCCGCCAAGGCGCGTGGAAAGAGAATGCCGTCGACCGTTTTCCAGTTTGCAAGCCTGACTGGGCCGCGGTAGAGGTCGGGCGGCTCGCCGGCTTCGACCCGCGTCCAGATCTCATCGCTCATGCGGTAAATTTCGCCGGTGACGGCAATCCCGCCGTACTCAACCTCGAACATGCCGGGATGGATATCGCCGATGGAATACAGCCGATAGATCGGCGCCGTGCGGAACTCGCCCATGAACTCGGCGCCGGCGAGATTTTTGTGCAACTTCAAATTCCGCATCAGCGTGCCGTTGACGAACAATTCCACAGTCATCATTTCCGGCACCTTCGCGGAGACGAGGCTCAAATGTCGTAATAAAGGTGGAACTCGTAAGGGTGCGGGCGCAGCGCGATGGCATCGACCTCCTTCTTGCGCTTGTATTCGATCCAAGTCTCGATCACGTCCTTGGTGAAGACATTGCCGCGCAACAGAAACGCATGATCGGCCTCGAGCGCATCGAGCGCTTGTTGCAACGAGCCGGGTGTGGATTTCACCGCCTTCGCTTCCGCGGGCGGCAGGTCGTAGAGATTTTTGTCGATCGGCTTACCCGGGTCGATGCGGTGCTCAATGCCGTCGAGGCCGGCCATCAACATCGCCGCGAACGCCAGGTATCCATTGCAGGAAGGATCCGGTGTGCGGAACTCGACGCGCTTGGCGCGCGGGTTTGGTGAGTACATTGGAATCCGGCAGCAGGCGGAGCGGTTACGCTGCGAATACACCAGATTGATCGGCGCCTCATAGCCCGGAACCAGGCGACGGTATGAGTTCGTAGTCGGCGCGCAAAATCCGCACAGTGCCCAAGCGTGCTTGAGCAAGCCGCCGATGTAATGGCGGGCAAGCTCGCTCAGGTTGGCGTAGTCCTTCTCGCTGTGGAACAGATTGGTCTTGCCCTTCCAAAGACTTTGATGGACGTGCATGCCCGAGGCGTTGTCTTCAAACAACGGCTTTGGCATGAACGTCGCGGTCATGCCGTGTTTGCGGGCGACGTTCTTGATCACGTATTTGTACAGCATCAGGTTGTCGGCCATGCGTGTCAGCGTCGTGAACCGCATATCGATTTCCGCCTGGCCCGCCGTCGCCACCTCATGGTGATGGGCTTCGATCTGGACGCCCAGTGTTTCCAGCGTGAGCACCATTTCGGTGCGAAGATCCTGCATGCTGTCGGTCGGGGGAACCGGGAAGTAGCCCTCTTTCTGGCGCGGCTTGTGGCCGAGGTTTGGCGCCTCGGCTCTCCCTGAATTCCAGATGCCTTCCTTCGAGTCGATTTCATGGAAGGCGTGGTTGATGCCCTGGCCGTAGCGCACCTCGTTGAAGACGAAGAATTCCGCCTCCGGACCGAAGTAGGATGTCTCGGCAACGCCGGTGCTCTTGAGGTGAGCCTCGGCCTTCTGCGCAATGTAGCGGGCGTCGCGGCTATAGCTCTCGCCGGTGACCGGGTCGCGAATATTGCAGATCATGACCAGGGTCGTCGCCGGCGTGAACGGGTCGAGGAACGCCGTGGCCGGGTCCGGCATCACCAGCATGTCGCTTTCCTGGATTTCCTGAAAACCGCGGATCGAGGAGCCGTCGAAGCCGATGCCCTCGGCGAGGGCGTCGCCATCCACCGCGCTCGGCGGAACGGAAAAATGCTGCCAGACGCCCGGCAAGTCCACGAATCGTAAATCGATCATCTGAACGTTGTTGGCTTTGATGGTCTTGAGAACATCGTCGGCCGTGGAACAATTCAAAAACATGTGTTGCCCTCCCGTGTCGCATAACTATTCTTTGGGTGATTTTTGGAATGCCGATCGATCCGCCCCCGTCGCGCAATGCAAATCCGGTTTCTTCCGGCCGTGACG
This sequence comes from Hyphomicrobiales bacterium, assembly GCA_016210825.1. Taxonomy (GTDB): domain Bacteria; phylum Pseudomonadota; class Alphaproteobacteria; order Rhizobiales; family Xanthobacteraceae; genus JACQTM01. Next base: position 454 of record JACQTM010000121.1, on the reverse strand, counting down.
CCGGCGACAACATAACCACCCCCGCGTCGAGCCGGTCGGCGACGCTTTCCCCCAAACAATTCCCGCCAGCCGCGACTTCAGCTCTCGTGCGGCCCGCGCATCAACTTCAGCGCCGCCTCGATGTGCCTCCAGGTTTCGGCGTCTTCTTTTTTGCCTTCCTTTTCGAAAGCGCACGCTTTCTGGGCGGCCTCGACGACCGCCTTGGCGCCATGGGCGTCAAAGAGTTGCCGCGCGTAATCTTGGATGTCGAGTTCTCGCATTCTCATGGCGTCGTGCTCCTCCTCTGTGGCGCGACGGAACACATTCACCGCGCGCGAGAATGGCAGGGTTGACACCGAGAAATACTGACAATGTACATCTTAGCACATCGGGACGGCGGGAGTCCCGCCGGGGGCATCGGTTACGGGAGCGGCAAAGCCGGCGCGAGCACGGCGCTATCTTAAGTCGCGGAAAT
>JACQTM010000138.1 GCA_016210825.1 Hyphomicrobiales bacterium | reverse complement strand
GGGAAGCCGAGCGGCCCCGCTTTCAGCCCATCGATCACGCCCTCTTCCACCGAGGGAATGTAATTGCGCGGCACCGCACCGCCGGTGATCGATTCCGTGAAAGTAAAACCCGAGCCGCGCGGCAACGGCTTGATGTCGAGCACGACGTCGCCGAACTGGCCGTGGCCGCCGGACTGCTTCTTGTGCCGGCCGCGTTGCTGAATGCTCTTGCGGATTGTTTCACGGTAGCCGACCGACGGCTGGCGCTTCTCGATGGCAACGCCGAACCGCTCCGCTAGCCGCTCGGTCGCGACGCGTAGATGCATCTCGCCCTGCCCCCACATGATGACTTCGTGGGTCTCCGGGTTGTGGATGACGGTCAGCGAGGGATCCTCCTCGCTCAGCTTGTTGAGCGCTTGACCGAGCTTGACGTCGTCCTTGCGCTCCTTGGCGGCGACGGCGATGGCGAGCACCGGCGTGAACGGCTTGATCGCGGCAAGCGGCTTGTGCGCCTCCTTGCCGGCGGTAAGCGTGTCGCCGGTCTTCGCATGATCGAGCTTGCCAAAGCCCACGGTCTCGCCCGCCGCGGCCGCGCCGCGTTTCTCCGTCGTCTGTCCCATCATCTTGAAGACACCGGAGACGCGGTCGGTCTCGCCGCCGCCGGAGATAAAGGTTGTGCCGTCGCCGGCGGTTCCGGACAGCACGCGCGCCACCGACAGCTTGCCGCCGTGGCTGGTATGCAGCGTTTTCAGCACATAGGCGACGGCGTCGTTCTTGGCCGCAACGCCGAGGCGTTTCGCCGTGCTGGCGACATCGGGAATCTCATGGCGGATCGCCTTGAGCACGCGCAGCACTCCATTCGACCGCGTGGCGACGCCGATCAGCATCGGGCAGACGAAACCCTCGCGCAATTCCTTGGCAAGATCGTCGAAAACCTTGTCGCGCGGCGGCGGGATGTCGGCGAGCAACTGCTCCATCAGCTCGTCGTCGTGATCGGACAGGGTCTCCAGCATGGTAAAGCGCGCAGTTTTTTCGCGCTCCAGGTTCTCGCCCGTGAGTTCGATCACCTGGGACGGCGCGTGCTCCTTGTAGACGTGGGCGCGCTCGAGCGCGAGATCGACGAAGCCGGTGACGATGTCGCCGGACCAGATCGGAATTTGCCGCAGCAGCAACGGCACACGTGACGCCGGCTGAAGAAGCTGGAGCGTCTCGCGCACGCGCTTATCGGCTTTATCGATCTTGTTGAGGAAAAGAATATGCGGAATTTTCAGCTCTTCGATCTCGCGCAATACAAGCTGCAATTGCGGAATCTTTTTCTCGTCGGCTTCGCAGACCACGATCGCCGCGTCCACCGCCGGCAGCACAGCGCGCATGTCATGCATGAATTCGATCGAACCCGGGCAATCAATGAAGGTGATGCTCTCGCCCATGAAATTTGTCGTGGAGACCGAGAGCTCGACGCTCATCTTGTGATGGCGCGCTTCCTTCGAGGCGTCGCCAACACTGGTGCCGGCATCCACGCTGCCCGGGCGCGGAATGGCGTCGGTGCGCGCGAGAATAGCTTCGAGAAGCGTCGTCTTGCCGCTTTGGAAAGGCCCAACAAGCGCAATGCACTTGGGGCCCGTTGCTCTGGGGCCGTTGGAATTACCTGTAGCCATCGACGCCTCCCTGAAGGGCGCCTGATGGGGAGGGGCCGGTCTCCGGCCGCGGTCAGGCGCCGGAAGCTTATCGTCTCAGGGGACGTGGGGATTGGCAAGTGTCTGTTGATGGAACCGTAAACGATCAAGATGAAATAAATAATCCGTCGCATATCCTATCGACGGTGCGCCGATTGGTGTCACGGGGATAAAATTTACCGCCTAACTTGGCCCCTCACTCTACTTTGATGTTCGCCGCCTTGATGATCGGCCACCATTTTTCGACTTCCGCCCTATGATGGGCGCCGAGCGCTTGCGGCGTTTGCTGCTCGCGCGGCGGAATTTCGAGGCCCACATCGGCGAAGCGCTTGCGTACCGCCGCATCGGCCAGGGCTTCCATGACCGCGGCATTAAGCTTGGCGATAACATCAGGGGGCGTGCCTTTGGGAACCCATAGGCCGGACCAAAGCGCGACATGGAATCCCGGCAGCCCAGCCTCATCCACGGTCGGGATACTTGGCGCCGCCGCCAAGCGCTTATCGGTGGTGATTGCGTAGGCCCTGATCTTGCCGCCCTGCACTTGCACCATCGAATTCGAGGCCTGGTCGACGATCAGATCGATCTGCCCGGCTACGAGATCCAGCAACGCCGGGCCGGTTCCGCGATAGGGAACGAATTGCAGCTGCACGCCGGCCAGCTTCTGAAAGTAAACGGCGGAAAAATGCGAGCCCGAACCGACACCGGCGGTGCCGGCCGTAATCTTGCTCTGATTCGCCTTCAACCAGGCGATCAGCTCTTTCAGGTTCGTGGCGGGCACCGCGTTCTTGGTCACGATCATCATCGGATTGCTAGCGATCAATGCGATTGGCGCAAAATCCTTCAGCAAGTCGAATTGCAGCGGATAGATCGCGCCGTTGACGACATGTGTTCCAAGGTGACCAATGCTCACCGTGTAGCCATCGGGGGCTGCGTGGACGGCACGGCTGACACCGATCGTGCCGCCGGCGCCGGTGACGTTCTCAATAATGATCGGCTGTCCGAGCGCGGCGCGCATGCGCTCGCCCAGCGTGCGTGCGAGCGCGTCGGTTGGACCGCCGGCGGAAAAGGGCACGACGATGGTGATCGGCCGCGACGGATAGACCTGCGCCGTGGCGCTCCCGGCGCCTTGCAGCATCAGAGCAAATACCGTGGCAAAAAGCAGCTTCTTCATTGCTCCCCCCTGGCAGATCGGAAGTTCCCTCGATCAGTAAATCCGAATTTTTCGGGATGCGCCATTCCATAGGCGCCGCGAATTGATCGTTTTTCTTTTCCGGCAGACGGAGCGAATGGCAAACCAATCTACGTCATGCTTTATGGACTAGAACCGCGGAATATCAGGGAACGGTAGTTTGCCGGCGCGGATGTGCATGCGGCCGAGTTCGGCGCAGCGATGCAACTGCGGAAAAACTTTGCCGGGATTGAGCAGGCCTTCGGCGTCGAAGGCGCATTTGACGCGTTGTTGTTGATTAAGGTCGATCTCCGAGAACATCGACGGCATCAAATCGCGCTTCTCGACGCCGACACCATGCTCACCGGTGAGCACGCCGCCGACCTCGACGCAAAGTTTGAGTATTTCCGCGCCGAATTCCTCGGTGCGCTCAAGCTCGCCCGGCGTGTTGGCGTCATAGAGAATGAGCGGATGCTAATTGCCGTCGCCGGCATGAAAGACGTTGGCGACGCGTAGCTGGTAACGCGCCGACATCTCGCGCACGCGCTTGAGCACCTCCGGCAAACGCGCCCGCGGGATGGTGCCGTCCATGCAATAATAGTCCGGCGAGATGCGGCCGACCGCCGGGAAGGCCGCCTTGCGCCCAGCCCAGAACAGCAGCCGCTCATCTTCCGACGATGAAATTTTCACGGCCTGCGCCCGGCATTCCTTGGCGATAGCCGCGACCCGCTCGACCAAATAATCGACCTCCATTCCCGGGCCATCGAGCTCGACAATCAAGAGCGCTTCGACGTCGAGCGGATAGCCGGCATGGACGAATTCCTCGACCGCGTGGATCGCGGGTCGGTCCATCATCTCCATGCCGCCGGGAATGATGCCAGCGCCGATGATGCGGCTCACGCATAGCCCCGCATCCTCCGATGACGTAAACCCGACGAGCAAGGCCCGCGCGGTTTCCGGCTTCCTCAAGATGCGCACGGTCACTTCGGTGACGACGCCGAGGAGACCCTCTGAACCGGTAACAAGGCCGAGCAGATCGTAACCGCCGGAATCGAGATATTTCCCGCCGATGCGCAAGACCTCGCCGGTGATTAGCACCATCTCGACACCGAGCACGTTGTTCGTGGTCATGCCGTATTTGAGGCAATGCACGCCGCCCGAGTTTTCCGCGACGTTGCCGCCAATGGTGCAGGCGATCTGCGAGGACGGATCGGGGGCGTAATAGAAGCTCGCGTCTTCCACGGC
>JACQTM010000129.1 GCA_016210825.1 Hyphomicrobiales bacterium | reverse complement strand
CCGCCGCCGCGCGCGGCCCGGCGACACCCCCGCTACGAGCGCCGGTGACTGCGCGCGGAGTCTAATTTCTAAGATACCATCGTTGGTGGCGACACGGTGGCGACACCGTAGCGATGCAGCTTTGCAGAACTTTCCTACATCCAAAAAAATCCTGGAGGCTCAACAACTTGAATGGTCGGAGCGCCGGGATTTGAACCCGGGACCCCCAGTCCCCCAGACTGGTGCGCTAACCGGGCTGCGCTACGCTCCGACCGGCGGCGCGGACTATAGGATTTTTGCGCTAAAGCGTGCAACTCAACGCCTGATCAGAGCTCGGCGGCGCGCTCCGGTTTCCAACGGCCTGTGACGAGGTCCCACAGCCCGAGCAGGTTTCCGCGCAGGCGTCCGGCTCGATCGATATAGGGTTCGGGCCGAAGCGAGCGTACTACGTTGGCAGTGATGTTGCGCGCAGCGAGGCGGATCGCGGCCCTGGGCGACATCGTTCCCTTGGCCACGAGATATCGGGGATTGACGATCTGCGAGTAACCAAGCTTTCGCCCGGGCACGCGGCCACGCTTGATGCCGAGGTGTACGCCCCAGAGCGCGGGGGTCCATACGACGCGGCCATGGCGTCCGGCACGGGCGCCGAAATCGGTGTCTTCCTGCCAGCCGTAGAGCACGAGGCGTTCGTCGAATGTCATCCCGCTGATCGCGCTCATGCGGAAGGCCATGTTGCAGCCGTAAGGCGAAGATCTGTCCTCAATGGTATCGGGCAAACGGCGCGGCAACGCATCGGCGCGCGCCACGATATCCACGCCCGCCGCCCAGGGGATGCCCGGGGTCTTAATGCCGTCGGCAAGCACACGGCCGGTGACGGAGGCGACGTCGGAGTTGCGCGCAAAAATATCCCGCGCGTGCTCGATCCAAAACCGCGACGGAATGAAATCGTCGTCGAAGAATATCGCGATATCGACGAAAGCCGGCAACACGGCGAGTGCGGTATTTCTTTGCCGGGGTAGGCCGGGCGTGGAGAAAACGAGGCGCAAGGCGGGATCGGATTGGCTAATGCCGGCAACGTCGTCAGGCTCGCATGCGGCAACGATAATAACGTCCGGCCGCGACGTCTGTCGGTTAATGTGATCGATGAGGCGGCACACAATCTCGGCGCGCCCCTTAGTGGGAATAATGACCGCAGCATTGAGGCTGGCATTCGGCCCGGTCATGTCATGCTGCCGCATGGGTGTTGCGCGCGGTCCGCACTGGCCCGCGAATCACCAGCGTCACATAGAGAGCAGTGCCCCCCACATAGATCGCCGCGTAGATCTTGAGAAGACCGATCATATCGCTCCCGGCTGCGACGGCCAGTATCATCGCCATGGTCATCACAATGGCGATGGCGGCGGCAAGGCGAGCGATGTCGCGGAAATAGCCGGTGTGCAGAAGCAGTGAGTTGGCGACAGTCTTGGCAAGGCCCGCCGCCAGCAGGGCGATCAGGATCGGCGTCGCCTCCGCCGGCATCGTTGCGGCTGGGCCAAGCAACACGGCGAACAGCGGTGCGGCGCCAAACACCAGCAATCCAGAAATGGCCAGCGCCGGCACGGCGCACAACCCGGCGGCGAGATACGTCGCACGCGCCAATGTGATCGGATCGCGCGCGGCATAGGCGCTGGTCTGACGTGGCACCAGCACATCACAGGCCGCCGAATAAAGCACGAGCGCACCGAAGAAAATTTTCAAAGTCGTATCGGCGACAATAGTCGGCGCGCCGAGACCGAAAGCGACCGGCACGACGAGATAGAGCGCGTTATGGATATAAAGTTCGCAGGCCGCATGCGTGCCTGTGCGCAGCGCCGAATGCTTGTTCTCGCGGAAGAATTGCCGCAGGCGGACAATGACGCCGCGCCATTGCGTAGTCAGGGCGCCGTGCCGCAGCAGTTTCCTTGCGGCAAGCGTGAACAGCAACGCCCACATCAGGTTGACCGCAATGAGGAAGACTGTAAGGGGCAACCCAACCAGCATCGCCAGCATCGCCGCGATATGAACAACCCGGCGAAACGCTTCGAGGGTTTCGAAATAGATATACTTATCCACGGCCACGCTGAGATTGCGCAGCACGAACCACACGAGATTAAGCGCCGAAAACAGGAAGAACAGCGCGAATTCGGCGGCATGCAGCCAAGTGATTGTCGGCTGCGCGGCTATAACGGCAAAGCAAATCATGGCGCCGATGCCGACGAGCAAAGCGTAGAGCAGTGTTACTGCATTGGCCTGCCCTGCCACAATCGTGTCGGTCGTACCGGCGAGGTGACATGCGCGCAAGCGCACGAAAAGAATTTTTGGAACGCCGAGATCGAACAGCCACATCGACACGCCAAGGGTGCCGACGAGAATGAAGATGGAAAAATCCTCAGGGGTGAGCACGCGGGCAAAGACGAAGGTCTGGATCAGGCCCGCGATCAGGGCCGAACCCGCGGTCGATGAGCGTAATATAAAATAGCGAAGCGAAATGAGACTCGCGAGCGAGGAGCGCTTGATCGCGCCAAGCAATGATCGTTGGGGGATCGTGGATGGAAGCGCGCGCATCGCCGATTATCTCAATCCAGCGCCGCGAGATAGCGCTTCGCCATAACGTCGAAATCGAACGCGGGCGAAAGTCGCGCGAACTCGGTCGCGACAGCCGCGCGCAGCTTGGCGTCATCGAGCAGGGCGCGCAGGCGGGAAATCCAAAGCGCGCGGTCGGTGAGGGGCACGAGCAGCGTCTTGGCAAGGTCTGGCGCGTCACGGAACAACTCGCGGAACGAGGCGATGTCCGAGGCGACGAATGGAACGCCGGCATGGATTGCTTCGATCGCTGCGAGGCTCAGACCCTCGAACCGCGAGGGAAAGATCACTGCATCGACCGCCGAGTAGAAAGCGCCGATACGTTGGTAAGGGAGCGAGGTAACAAAATGAACGCGGTCGGAAAGGCCATTCGCGGTCACATTGGCTTTTACTGCATTCTCGTCCGGGCCGGTTCCAACGAAGAGCAACGTTGCTGAAGGGATGTCCTTGAGCAGATCGACGGAAAATCCCTGGTTCTTCTGTTCGCAGAAACGGCCGATTTGACCGATGACGGTTCCGGTCTTCGTAAGCCCAAGCTGGCTCCGGGCGTCATCGCGTGCAAGCATGACGGGCTTCTTCTGCCCATTGGGGATAACCCGCATACGCCGGCAATAGGCATCGCCGTTGCGCTCGAAGCTCTCGCCGACGCTCGCAGCGCACGCGATGATCCGTGTATAAAAGCCGAGCCGGCCGACTACCGCGTCGATCCGCATCAGCAGCGGATCGAGTAGACTGGCTGGGTTGTGGTGAGTGGCGACGCGATTGGGAACACCGGCGAGCCATCCGCCGATGCCGATAATTAAGTTGGAAAGCGATTGAAGTCCGAATAACGTGTCCGGCTTCTGTGACCGCAAGGCCGCGATCACGCGCACGAACAATACCGCGAGCTTGAACGGGGAGCGCGCACGTCCACCCGCGCTGAACAAACGCGCACCCGCCGGAACGCCCGACGGCGAGTCAAACAGATACCATTCCTCGACGCGATGACCGGCCGCCCGCATCGCATGTGCAAGGTTGCCAGCGAGGATCGAACTGCCGCCATTGTCGTGGGCGGTGCCGAGAAAAACGATCGAATGCGATCGAGGCGGACGCGGCGTTTTATTGATGCTTGCCAGTGACGGTCGCCAGAGCTTTGTCATTGTTGTCTCGTCCAGCCTCAGGCAACGGCATAGGCAGGCGGCGTGCGGCGCCGGCGCACTTCGTTGATCGTCGCTGCCGAAAGGCCCCAAACCATCCCGAGAAGGAGATAGTGATGGCGCCAATGGTCGGTATCGACGACCAAGGCTTCAAGCGTGAGCGCGAAATAAGTCACGTAGGTCGCGATTAGAACGGTCTGCCAGGGCGTACGCACCAGCATGCTGCGCAGCCCCACAGCGAGAGTGGTCAAGACCAGTGCCAGATAGGAAAAGCCGCCAATCCAGCCATGATTAAGCATCGTGCCAAGGAATGTGTTGTGCGACACCATCCCATAGAGATTGTTGAACTCCCACGGCCCCATGCCATTCGGATGCGCAAGAATCTCCTTCAAACTGTTGGCCTGCAGATTGAAGCGGCTGCCGACACTGCCGCTGTCGTAGGATTGTAGGCCAAAACGCGCGGTAAGCATCTTGTTGACGACGTCGATCGACAGCAGCAATGCGGTGATGACGGTGGCGATGACGACACCGACGATGACGAAGATTACGATGCGCTTGCGAGTCTCCGCGCTGCGCTGGGTGATGAATATGAGCCACAGCATCATTGGCAGCCCGAGGGCGACGCTACCCCACGCCGCACGCGAATAGGCGAGCAGCAGGCCGATAAAAATGATAACCGCGGCGATGATGTTGCCCAACCGCATTTTATCGACGACGAAGCCTTCAATCAGGAGAAAGAACGGCAGGATGAGAAAGACGCCAAGAACGTTCGGATCCTTAAAGCCGGCAACGGCGCGGTCATTCAGCGTGAAGATTTCAAGGCCAGGAAGCAGCTGGAAATAGCCGAGCACGCTCAGCATCGTGGCGATGATCGCCGAAAACACATATGCCGAGCGTAGCGTTGCAAGGCGGCGCATCGTGTCTTGGGCAAAAATGCACGCGAACACGATCGCGGTGAGGCCGAGATAGAACGACGTTGCGAGGAAGCGCAGCGAATCGTCACGATGCAAAATCTCGGATACCGAAACCGCGCCGGAAGCATCGCGGATGAACAAAAAAACGACGAGTGGCAGGATCTTCCGGTCAAGCGGCACGCGTGCCCAGAGACACGCACCGCCGAGAAGAACCATCAGGTACTCGTAGGGCGCGGGCTGAACGAAAACAAAGAAGCTTGACAGAATGGCGATGTAGAGCAGCGCGATCAGCAGCCGATCGGCCAGCACCGAGCCCTCGACCCTTTGCACCGGGGTCGTAAAAGCCGGCCGAGCCTCATCAAGCGTGATCAATAGGCATTCTCGGTCTTGAGGAGCGCAAAGGGCGTGACCGCCACGATGTAGAGATCGAATAGCACCGACCAGTTTTCGATATAGTAAAGATCGAATTCCACGCGCTTTTGGATCTTCTCCTGGGTATCCGTTTCACCGCGCCAGCCATTGACCTGGGCCCAGCCGGTGACACCCGGTTTAACGCGATGCCTGGCGAAATAGCCGTCCACGGCCTCATCGTAGCGCCTGGCCTCCGCCTTGGCGTTGATGGCGTGCGGGCGCGGACCGACGAGCGACAGATTGCCGGTAAAGACGACATTGAAGAGCTGCGGCAGTTCGTCAAGGCTCGCCTTGCGGATGAGACGGCCGACGCGAGTGACGCGCGGATCGTCCTTGGTGACGAGCTGCGAGGCCGTGGCGTCAGTCGCTTCGACGTACATCGAACGGAATTTGTAGACCTCTATCAGGTCGTTGTTGAATCCGTAGCGCTTCTGCTTGAAGAACACGGGTCCGCGGCTATCGAGCTTGATTGCAAGTGCGATCAGCGCCATTAACGGCGCTGTGGCGAGTAGTGCCAACCCGCCGACAATCTTGTCAAACAGCCACTTCATCACGACGTCCCAATCGGCGATTGGACGGTCAAACACATCGATCACCGGCACATTGCCGACATAAGAATACGAGCGTGGCCGAAAGCGCAGCTTGTTGTTGTGGGCCGACAAACGAATATCGATCGGCAGTACCCAAAGTTTCTTGAGCATTTCCAGAATACGGCCTTCCGCCGAAATCGGCAGCGAGAAGATGACAAGATCGATGCGGGTGCGCCGAGCGAACTCGACAAGATCATTGACTGTACCGAGCTTGAAGCGTCCGCCGCATGTCTGGGGCGAGCGATCGTCGCTGCGGTCGTCGAACATTCCGACGATGCGAACGTCACCGTCGTCTTGAGTTTGCAACGCGCGGATCAACGTTTCGCCGGGCTCACCGCCGCCGACGATCACCGTGCGTCGCGTCAGCCGGCCTTCGCGGGCCCAATACCGCACGATCAAGTAAATACCGGCGCGCAGCGCAATCAAAACCACAAGGCCGCACGCGTAATAGCTTGTAAGCCAAACGCGCGACAGTGTTACATCGAGCTTGGCGAAAAACGAGAGTCCAATTGCAATCAGGAACACAAGCGACCAGGCGGACATCATTCGCGTGAAGCTGCGCGCCGGACGGCGGAACGCTACGATCTGGTAGAGATCAGCGGCCTGGAAAGTGAACAGTGCAATCGCCGTAATGACGACAATGGCGGTTAGATATTGCCACAGCAAGTTCGTGCTCGAACCAACATACAGCGCATAGACGAGCAGACCGATGGCGGCAATCGAAGCACTTTCAACAGCACGGACGATACCCGCGATCACGATCGGGGAGATGGCCGGCAAGACGCTTTCGGCTGCCAGCGCGGCGGCAGCTGGCGACAATGCGCGCGGCCCGCGGACATTCACGGGCACAACGCCTTGCGCCACGGCAGACGAGATGGCTGCCGCACCCAACGATTTATGGGCCTCGGTATTCATCATTTTGACGCCGGTCCCAGGTCCGTCTTGTAGGCGGCCTAAGGTTGCTTTTTCGTTCCCGGCGGGGACGTTAGACGAAAAGTTTCAATAAATTGTTATCTAGTTCGTAGAGTGGTGAACGTTGGCCAGTGTATCGCGATACGCTTCGATCACTTTGTTAACCATATCGTCGACTGAAAACTCATCGCGCACACGCTCGCGCAGCGTGGCAGTGAGCCGGCGCTTGGCGTCGGGATCGGCACGGGCAGCTTCGATGGCGCGGGTGAGCGCGGCACTGTCGTCCGGGTCAATGAGCGTATCGGAAAGCGGTCCGAATATTTCGGGAATGCCGCCGACATTCGTCGAGATAAGCGGGATGCCGGCGGCGATTGCCTCGAGCACGATATAGGGCAGAGATTCCGCGCGCGACGGTACCACCATGAGACGGCCAAGCGCGAATGCATCACGCGCCGGCATCGGGCCTAGAAACTTCACCGCGTTCCGAAGTCCGAGCTCATCCGCATGGGCCTCGAGTTGTTTCCGGCTCGGGCCACCACCGACAATGATACAGCTCAGCTCTTGACCGGCCCGGCGCAAGAGCGCCAGCGCATCGAGCAGCGTATCGATGCCTTTGACTGGCCGCAGCTCGCCGATGAACACGATATCGGCGGCATCGGGCGCGGGAAGAATTTCCTTGAACTCCACGGCATCAATACCGTTGCGCACAATGCGGACGAGTCCTCGCGGTGCACCGACTTTGGCGCGATAGATGTCCCAGCTATACGAACTTTCGAACAGAAAGAGATCGGTGCGCGGCATCAAGACGCTTTCGAGCATTACGTAGAATCGGCTCGCCAGCGTGCCGGGGCGATAGAGCAGGCTGCCGCCATGCGGAGTATAGGCGCGAATGGCGCGATGGCCGGGCGCGGCGAGCCGCGCATAAGCCGCGCCCTTGGCGCCATGGCCATGCACGATGTCAGGATCAAGTCCGGCGATGCGCCGCGAGACATGTACAATCGCAGCAATGTCGCTTGGTCCGATATGCCGGCGCATCGGCAAGCGTGAAATGCCGAGTTTGAGAATCGGTATGATCGCATCGAGCGCCTCATCCGCGCGCGTGCCGCCAGTTCGACTGTCGGCGACAAGCCCGACATGATGGCCCTGCGCGCTCTGTCCACGAACGAGATCGACCACATGCCGGAATAGCCCGCCCAGCGGCGCACGAAAAACGTGCAGGATTTTCATTGGACCGGAT